>DYCJ01000014.1:16965-20967 GCA_019418195.1 Clostridiales bacterium
CCCGCCTGCATCCGCCTGCCCATATTGTCGTAGTGCTTTGTCTCATTGTCGATCTGAAAGCCGGTCACATTTTTATGTCCCGCTGTATGAGCAGCAAGTTTGCGGATCACAATCTCCGCATGTTTGCGGAAAGTCGGATTGAGCAGGTCAAAAATCCCTTCCGCAGGCTCTAATGTACTCCATGTAGATTCCGCAATACGCACAGTATTCATACCCGCAGCTTTCATCATTGCGATATCCTGGTCTGTCCTCTCATAAGGCATATATTCCGGATAATATGCTGTTCCGAATAACAATCTGTTCTCCATATAATTCTGTCCTCCTGAATTGTCCGGTTTACTTTCATACTATAAGTATCCGGCGTCTGATTATATCAATATTTTCAGGTTTGTATAACTTATTTCAGGTTATCGTTGATATTTTCCCTTCACTAATATATGATGATTGTATATTTTGCCTTCGCGACAATAAATCATACGAGGAGAGAATCATAACCAATGAACAAACAGGATATCCGCTATCAGACTTACCTGAACATATTAGAGGAGGAACTTGTCCCCGCAATGGGTTGTACAGAGCCGATCGCACTGGCTTATGCAGCTGCAAAGGCGCGCAAGGTTCTGGGCGCACTTCCCGACCGTGTTCTTCTGCAGGTCAGCGGGAGTATTATTAAGAATGTCAAAAGTGTAATCGTACCAAATACCGGACACCTCAAAGGAATGCCTGCCGCCGCTGCAGCCGGCATTATCGCCGGCGACTCTGACCGTGAACTTGAGGTCATCTCGCAGGTGCCCGAAGACAAAATCACAGAGATAAAGCATTTTCTCGAAAATGTACAGACAGAGATAGAACACATTGATCACGGTCATGTGTTTGATATCATTGTCACGGAATACAGTGCAGATTCATACGCCCGCGTGCGTATCACTGACTACCATACAAATATCGTCCTGATCGAAAAAGACAAAAAGATCCTTTTCGAAAAGCCGCTTGCAGATCCTTCCGAAGAATCTGCGGCAAACTCCCGTGCAGACCGCAGCCTGCTCAACATGGAAGATATATGGGACTTCATATGTACGGCAGATACCGGGGATCTCGCACCGGTCCTGGACCGGCAGATACAATATAATTACGCTATTGCCGAAGAGGGGATCCGCGGTGACTACGGTGCCAATATAGGCTCTGTCCTTCTCAAGACGTATGGAAACGACATCTCCGTAAGGGCAAAGGCAATGGCTGCTGCCGGTTCCGATGCACGTATGAACGGCTGCGAGCTTCCGGTCATTATCAATTCAGGCAGCGGTAATCAGGGGATAACCTGTTCCGTTCCACTGGTCGAATACGCCAGAGAACTCCACGCTGACAAAGACACTCTGTACCGGGCTCTCGCCCTCTCAAATCTGGTCGCGATCCATGAAAAGACCGGAATCGGAACCCTCTCTGCATACTGTGGTGCAGTCAGCGCGGGAGCCGGGGCAGGAGCCGGTATCGCCTATCTGTGCGGCGGAAATTATACCGATATCATTCACACAGTCGTCAACGCGCTTGCCATAGTCTCCGGCATTGTATGCGACGGGGCAAAAGCTTCATGTGCAGCCAAAATTGCCTTTTCTGTAGATGCCGGCCTGCTCGGATACAATATGTACAAAAACGGACAGGAATTTAAGAGCGGAGACGGGATCGTGATGAAAGACATCGAATCTACGATCCGCGGGATCGGACTGCTGGGAAAAGACGGAATGCGAAGGACAAATGAGGAGATCATACGTCTCATGACAGGTGAAGAAAGCCTGTAATAAAATTTCAAAGCCGGGGAAAGATATATATCCCATAAATGCAGGGTTAATAGTTATTTTAGTATTAGTTTAGAATTTTCCTTTTTCTTTTATGATTCGCTCATATTTTTGTCACATTTTTCTTTTATACTAAATTCAGATAGTTGATAAACAACTATCTTCCCCCCTCATAAAGTTAAGGCACAACAGGTGCCGCACTTTACTCTCATTCCTTTTAGATAACTATAAAAACAACGAAAACCCGTCAGCCTTTCGGCTGACGGGTTTTCCGTTGTCATCTTATTTTCTACGCTCCTCAAACCACTCCAGCAGATCCTCGTACACCTGCTTCCTGTCTGTCTCATTTAAAATTTCATGCCTGTCTCCGGTATACAAGCGCAGCGTCACATCCTGGATTCCTGCCTTCTGATACTTTTCATAGATCTTCCGGACTCCTTTACCGAAATCTCCTACCGGGTCGTCCGCTCCGGACATAAAAAATACCGGCAGCCCTTTCGGGATCATATATACGCTTTCTTTTCTCTGCGTGTTCATCATGCCGAGGAACATATTGTAATATGCATTCACAGTAAACCTGAATGTGCAGAGCGGATCCGCCGCATACTTCTCAAGTCTTTCGAGATCACTTGTGATCCAGTCCGCCTGCGTCCGGGCAGGTTTGAATTTCTTATTATAGCCGCCGATCGCAAGGTCGTCCACCAGCTTACTGCGATAGTGCCAGCCGCGGAATGCAGCCATGATACGGCAGAGCCTCTTTCCGAATGCAAGCGCAGCCTTTTTATGGTCCGCTACAGCCCCCATGAGCACGACGCCGGCCAGACCGTTTCCATACATCTCAATATACTGTCTTAAAAGAGACGACCCCATGCTGTGCCCCAGCATAAAGTAGGGAACATCCGGATATTTCTTCATCGTGCGCTGCCGGAGAGTATGGATATCTCCCAGTACACATACATTTCCGTATTTTTCATTGAAAAATCCGTACTCGGACTTTGCCTGTACGGATTTCCCATGCCCGAGATGGTCATTTCCCACGACATAATATCCGTTATCACAGAGAAACTGCGCAAACTCATCATATCTTCCGATGTACTCCACCATTCCATGGCAGATCTGAAGGACAGCCTTTACTTCTTTATCGGGTTTCCATTCGATCGTATGGATCTCTGTGTTGCCATCTTTTGACGGGAAATAAAACTCATCTCTCATGTTACTCACTACCTGTCATCTAAATTTTTGTATTCACGATACGGCGCGAGCGGCCTATATGCCGGACGTATGATCTTGTCCACATTCTGGAGCTCCTCTAATCTGTGGGCGCTCCATCCGACGATACGCGCTGCCGCGAAGATCGGTGTATACAGTGAAGACGGAAGGTCAAGCATACTGTACACAAGTCCGCTGTAAAAGTCTACGTTAGCGTTGACGCCCTTGTATATGTGGCGCTTTTCACCGATGATCTTCGGCGCCATATGCTCTACCTTCTCGTATAATGCATACTCTGCATCATGGCCTTTCTCATGTGCCAGCTGCTTTACAAATTTCTTGAAAATATCGGCACGCGGGTCGGAAATCGAGTATACCGCATGGCCCATACCGTAGATCAGTCCCTTTTTATCAAAGGCTTTCTTATCAAGAAGCGCTTCCAGATAAGTCCTTACCTGGTCATCATCTGTCCAGTCATCTACATTTTTCTTCATATCCTCGAACATCTGTGTCACTTTGATGTTCGCGCCGCCGTGTTTCGGCCCTTTCAGTGATGCCATCGCTGCAGCGATCGTAGAATATGTATCTGTGCCGGAAGATGTAACAACGTGCGTGGTAAATGTAGAGTTGTTACCACCGCCGTGATCCATATGGAGCACCATTGCCATATCAAGGATCTTTGCCTCAAGCTCTGTATACTGCCTGTCCTCACGGAGCATCATCAGGATATTCTCTGCCATGGAAAGCTCCGGCTTGGGCGCATAAATATACAGGTCCTCTCCTCTCTTATAATTATATGCGTGGTATCCGTATACCATCAGCATCGGGAACTGGCTGATCAGGTTCAGACACTGACGCAGTACATTCGGGATACTTGTATCGTCTGCTTTATCATCATAGGAATAAAGCTGCAGTATACTTCTCGTGATACTGTTCATCATGTCGCGGCTTGGGCGCATAAATATACAGGTCCTCTCCTCTCTTATAATTATATGCGTGG
>DYCJ01000140.1 GCA_019418195.1 Clostridiales bacterium
ACTCCGGTGCATGCTGCCTTGACGCAAGCGGTGCTGCAAAAGATGAGAACGGCAACGGCGTTATGAAAGAGTGGTGGAATGTAACAGAGGAAGACCAGCAGGCGATCATGGACGCTACAACATGGAACATGGCTGACCTCGGATACTTCCGCGGCGGCGGATACTCCAGCCGTTTCGAGACAAAGGTACAGATGCCGGCTACAATGATCCGTCTGAACCTTGTAAAGGGCCTTGGACCGATGCTCCAGATTGCAGAAGGATGGACAGTAGGACTTCCGGAAGATGTATCTGATACACTGTGGAAACGTACAGACTATACATGGCCGTGTACATGGTTCGCTCCGAGATGCGACGGCAAAGAAGGTGCTTTCAAGTCTGCTTACGATGTAATGAACAACTGGGGAGCTAACCACGGCGCAATCTCCTACGGACACATTGGTGCAGATCTTATCACATTCGCATCTATGCTCCGTATTCCGGTTGCAATGCACAACGTACCGGAAGACAAGATCTTCCGTCCGGCAGCATGGAATGCATTCGGTATGGATAAAGAAGGCGCTGACTACAGAGCATGCGCAAACTACGGTGCACTTTACAAACCATATAAATAAAGATAAATCAAAATATCTGTGTGTAGTATGAAGTGAAAGGAGAGGGTTGAAAGCAGAACTTTCAACCCTCTTGTCACCTCGTAAAAAGGAGGACAATATGGAAAAGAAAGTATTGGCTTTTGATTTTGGCGCTTCAGGCGGCAGGGCTATGTGCGGAACTTTTGACGGTGAGAAGATCACGATCGAAGAACTGCACCGGTTTTCCAATGATCCCGTCATCTTAAACGGTACAATGTACTGGGATACACTCCGGCTGTTTTTTGAGATCAAACAGGGACTTATCAAGGCTAAAAAATGCGGAAAGATCGAGAGCATCGGTATCGACACATGGGGTGTGGATTTCGGCCTGATCGATAAAGACGGAAGACTGCTCGAGAATCCGGTCCACTACCGTGACAGCCGGACAGAAGGCATGCTCGAAGAAAGCTTCAAGATGATCGACAAACAGAAGTTTTATGAGATCACAGGCAATCAGTTTATGGAGATCAATACGGCGTTCCAGCTCCTGTATCTCCTGAAGAACAGGAAAGACATTCTTGACCGTACGGATAAGATGCTTCTGACGCCGGATCTGTTCAATTATTTCCTGACCGGGGAAAAGAAGGCCGAGTATTCGATCGCATCTACGACACAGCTTCTGGATGCCAGAAAAGGTGAATGGTCCGATGAAGTGATCGAAGCGTTGAAGCTGCCTAAACATATTTTCCCGGAGATCGTCCCGACAGGTACGAAAGTGGGAGAGCTTACAGATGAAATCTGTGATGAACTCGGACTTGATAAGATAGACGTCATGGCTGTTGCCGGACATGATACGCAGGCCGCACTCGTTGCCGTGCCGGCATCAGAGGAAGATTTCATATTCCTGAGCTGTGGCACATGGTCGCTGCTCGGTACGGAACTGTCAGAGCCTGTTATTAACGAGAAATCGGAGTATTATAATATCACGAACGAAGGCGGATATGGCAAAAAGATATCTTTCCTTAAGAATATCATCGGTCTGTGGTGTATCCAGGAAAGCCGCCGCCAGTGGATCCGTGAGGGACATGAGTACGGGTTTGGGGATCTGGAGATCATGGCGAAAGAAGCTCCGTCACTCCGGTGCTTTATCGATCCGGATGCTCCGGAATTTACGCCGGCCGGCGATGTTCCGGAACGCATACGTGAGTTCTGCAGACGCACGGGCCAGCCGGTGCCAGAGAGCATTGGAGAGGTGGTACGCTGTATCAATGAAAGCCTTGCGATGAAATATCGTCATGCGATGGAAGAAATCAAGGACTGCACCGGTAAAGATTACCAGACTATATATATGGTAGGAGGCGGAACGCAGAGCGCGCTTCTGTGCCAGTTTACCGCAAATGCATGCGGATGCCGCGTGAGCGCGGGCCCGATCGAGGCAACAGTGCTTGGTAATGTAGCCCTGCAGCTCATGGCATCAGGTGATATCAAGTCCCTCGCTGAGGCAAGGGAGATCATAAAACGGTCCCAGGATATCAAGGTTTATGAACCGCAGGATACATCCGCGTGGGACGAGGCGTATGAGAGATTTAAAAAGATTCTTGTATAGGCTTGACTGTCAAAATGCTGTGTGTTTTAATTAAAACAGCAATTGCATTAGACAGAATGCATAAAACGGTTCGCCTGCTCCCTGAAAGGAGCAAAAATGGCTGCAACGATTCGCGATATCAGAGACAGGACCGGACTTTCTCTGGCGACGATCTCAAAATATTTAAATGGCGGGAACGTCCTTCCGAGAAACCGGAAACTGATCGAAGAGGCAATCGAAGAATTACATTATGAAGTGAATGAACTGGCCAGGGGACTGGTCACAAACCGCACGAAGACGATCGGTGTGCTGGTATATGATATCCAGTGTATTTTCGTGGGAAACATGCTCCACTATCTGGGGCAGGCTCTCCATGAGAAAGGCTATGGCATGCTGATCTGCGATTCGTGTAACGATGCGGAGATAGAAGCAAAAAATCTCCAGTTTCTGTTGAGCAGAAAAGTGGATGGCATCCTTGTCTTTGCTGTCAGTCTGGACGGGACTTTCCTGGAGGCTGCCAAGAAATCAGAGGTACCGGTGGTGCTTCTGGACAGAGCCTTTCGTAACAAGGAATTTGACTGTATAGAGATTGACAACAGGACAGCGATGCTCCGGGCGGCAAACAAACTGATCCGGCGAGGACACCGCAGGATCGCCCTGGTTGCATCTGACATCGAATACACCGGAATGGAACGCATGAAGGGATTCGAAGATGCCCTTGAGGATGCCGGGATCACTGTGCCGGAGGCTTATCTTGTATCCGGCCGGCATTCATTCGAACTGGGCTATCAGGGGGTAAAAAAGCTGCTGAAGCTGCCGGAACCGCCTACAGCCGTGATCCTGAGCAATTATGATACGACTCTGGGCGGGATAATGGCTGTGAACGAAGCAGGGATCAGCTGTCCGGGAGACATCTCGATCATCGGATTTGACGACCTTCTTATGTCGAAAGTGATCCGGCCGAAGCTCTGGATCATTTCACAGCCCATGGAAGAAATGTCGAAAAGAGCAGTTGAACTGCTACTGAAGCGCATCACACATGAGGAGGAAGGCAGTCCTCTGCGGATTAGTTTCAGCGCGGTGATCAGAGAAGGAGACTCGATCAGAAAACTTTGAAAAATTAAGCAGTATGCACAAAAAAAGAATGCGAAAACTTCAAAATGTAATTTCAGATTTGTGTAAATCAACGAAAGCGAACCGGTTCGCTTTTAAAAAGTTCACTTTTGTTGACAAAGGGTGAATGCAGTTGTATAATTTGACCATACGGACAATTTACGTTTAGACAAAATGTAAAAAAATGCCTGAAACTGTAGATGAAAATTGTACTAGGGAAAAGCGAACCGTTACGCGCAAACAAATGAGGAATGGGAAGATCATTATTAAAATGAATACCATGAATCAGAACAATTCATCGAATCAAAAGATGGGAGGAAGAAAAGTGGAAAGTATCAAACAAAATCCTTTGGTTAAAAAGGTGGGATTTAACAGAATCGTCCTGTGCATCGTACTTCTTCTGATGTACGCTCTGTTCTGTGCCCTGACAGGGGGCTCTTTCTTGGGCACACGCCGTATTTTGAGCGCTCTGAACTACGCGTACTTCCTGGGATTCTTATCTCTGGCAGTTACGTTCGTGATCGCAACAGGAGGAATTGATTTCTCCATCGGACCGGTTATGTTCTGCTGCGCACTGATCGCAGGATTCAGCTTTACTGTAAATGGTGTGCCGATGGGAGCGGCTCTTGTGATCAGCCTGGTCGTAGGGATCCTGTTCGGTATCTTCAACGGATATCTTGTAGCATACTGGGATGTGCCGTCATTCATCACATCCATCGCCAGCATGAATATTGCAAAAGGTGTGGCTTCAGTATTCACTAAGACACAGTCTGTAAGCTGGCCGCAGTCATCAGCAGAAGGCGGCTGGTTCAGAAAGCTTGTGACAATGGGAGAAGTTCCGGTGGGACTGATCATCCTTCTGGGGGTTGCTGTTATATGTGCGATCATCCTGAACAAGACAAAGATGGGACGTTATATCCTTTCTCTCGGAAGCAATAAAGAAGCAGTAAGGCTTTCGGGTGTCAATGTAAAGAAATGGGAGATGTCTGCATATGTACTCTGCGGTCTCCTGGTTGGTATTGCGGCAATCTTCTATGTCGGCGCATACACAACAGTTCAGCCCGGCTACGGCGACCAGTACAACAACGAAGCGATCGCAGGCTGTGTTATGGGCGGAACGTCAATGGCAGGTGGTCTTGCTTCGATCAGCGGTACGATCATAGGCGTATTTATCATCTCTCTTCTGCAGGAAGGTATCATGGCTCTTGGCCTGGATAAGAACTTACAGCTTATCATCACAGGACTCATTGTTATCGTTGCAGTATTCGCTGACGTTGTTGCCAGACGCAGAAAGAACTAATGACGATACATGGAAATCAGAAAGTGTGATTGAGAAAGGCAAGGGTAAAGAATATGGGCGAAGTTATATTAACAATGAAAGGGATCGACAAATCTTTCCCGGGTGTTCATGCGCTGGACCATGTAGATCTGGAAGTCAGAAAAGGTGAAGTACACGCACTCATGGGAGAAAACGGTGCCGGAAAGTCAACACTGATGAAGGTGCTGACAGGTATCTATAAGAAAGATTCCGGAACAATTACATATGAAGGAAAAGAAGTAGAATTCCATAATACACGTGAAGCACAGGATGCAGGTGTTGTCATCGTGCATCAGGAGCTTAACATGCTCGGTCATCTGACTGTTGCACAGAATATCTTCATCGGAAGAGAGTTCAAAAAAGGCATCAGCATTGATGACAAGAAAATGAATGAAGAAGCCAGAAAGCTGTTTGACAGAATGCACATCGACATTGATCCTACTGAGACGATGAGCAGGCTTACAGTTGGTAAACAGCAGATGTGTGAGATCGCAAAAGCGATTTCCCATAAGGCAAAGGTCATCATCTTCGATGAGCCGTCAGCAGCGCTGACAGAGGCAGAAATCGAAGAACTGTTTAAGATCATCCGCGATCTCCGCGATCAGGGTCTGGGTATTGTATACATCTCCCACCGTATGGACGAGATCAAAGTGATCACAGACCGTGTTACAGTAATGCGTGACGGTTCCTATGTCGGAACACTGATCACAAAAGATTCAACAAAAGACGATATCATCAACATGATGGTAGGCCGTGTTATCTATGAAGATCCGAAGACAAAGAATATGACACCGCCTGGATCACCGGTTGTGCTCAAGGTAGAACACCTCAATGCCGGCAAGATGGTTCAGGATGTAAGCTTCGAGCTTCATAAGGGCGAGGTGCTCGGTTTCTCAGGACTGATGGGTGCAGGACGTACCGAGACGATGAGAGCTCTGTTCGGTGCCGATCCGATCGACAGTGGAGATATCTACGTCAACGGCAAGAAAGTCACGATCAAGAGCCCGCAGGATGCGGTTAAGAACGGTATCGGTTATCTGTCAGAGGACAGAAAGAGATTTGGTATTGTTGTTCAGAAGACAGTTGCCGAGAATACGACAATGGCTGATCTGGACGAATTCTCCAACGGCCCGTTCATCAATAAGAAGAAGGAGAAAGAAGTTGCCGAGAAATTCGTAGAATCTCTTGCAACAAAGACACCGAGCGTTGACCAGCTTGTTGTGAACCTGTCAGGTGGTAATCAGCAGAAAGTCGTTATTGCAAAATGGCTGACAAGAAACTGTGATATCCTGATCTTCGATGAGCCGACGAGAGGTATCGACGTAGGTGCTAAGAATGAGATCTATAAGCTGATGAACCAGCTTGCGGCAGAAGGCAAAGCCATTATAATGGTTTCCTCTGAGATGACCGAGATCTTACGAATGAGCGACAGGATCGTCGTTATGTGCGAAGGTAAGAAGACCGGTGAGCTGGATATTTCCGAAGCTACACAGGAAAATATCATGAACATGGCTACGAGAGAGATAAATTAGGGAGGAAAACGTGATGGCAAATAAAACAGCAAGTAAAACGGCCGGCACGAATAAGTCGTTCATTGACAGAATGGGTGGACAGAAATTTATCGTCCTGATCCTTGTCATTGTAATGTTTATCTTCTTCAGTGCAATGAGCCCGGGATTTAGAAAATATACAACAATAGTAAGTATTCTGGATTATTCCTATTATATTGCTTTGATGGCGATCGGAGTTACATTCCCGCTGCTGACAGCAGGTGTTGACCTTTCCATTGGTACAGGTCTGATCTGCTACTCACTGATCGGCGGATTCCTGGTTGTACATCATGACTGGCCGGTTGCAGCAGGTATGCTTGTGACTGTCCTGCTGGGAATCGCATTTGGTGTGATCAACGGATGTCTGGTAGCTCTTATGGATCTGCCGCCGTTCCTGGCAACATTATGTACCTGTATGATCACCCGTGGATTCGGAGCAATGGTTGTAGGCGGATATGGTATTCCCTGGCCGACAGCTACAGCACCGGGCGGATGGTTCAGAAGTATCTTCAAGATCCAGGTAGGCGGTCAGAATATCCCGATCGGATTCCTGTGGATCATCCTTCTTGTGATCGTTATGAGTTTCGTGCTCAACCATACAAAGATGGGACGTTACACGAGAGCGATCGGAAGTAACAAGGAAGCAACAAGACTTTCCGGAGTTAATGTAAAATTCTATCATGTTATGGCATATGTGA
>DYCJ01000141.1:0-821 GCA_019418195.1 Clostridiales bacterium
ACTACGTCCCCGTTTCAACCGGTTTGTTTGACTTCCAGTTTTGTCGGGGTGACTGCCGAATCCGATAAAGTAGAAAACGGACGGAGATGAGGCGCAGGAAGACTTAAAAAGAGCTGAGAGGTATGTGAGGAAGGCGAGTTGTCCATTTTGCGGCTTTGCTTTTAATCAGATTTCAGATCCTTTAGTTTTTCTCAGATTATGGAGCGGAGCCTGAAGCACATGCCTCTCAGTTCAAATAGTATTTCCGTGTCTCATCTCCGTTTGTTTCGGACATTATGCGCAAGGCATTCAGTCCGATAAATACGAAATTTCATTTTACATATAGTACCCGCCGCCATATCCACCGCAGCACAATCCTCCGCCTCCGCAGCAGAGATTGCACAGTAGATTAGCTATACAAAGTTTTGCACAGCAGCTCGTATCAAATGAACCCGGATATCCATATGTACTCTGGCGCTGTTGATACCACGATTCTCCATTTTGCAGCCGCTGAAGGAGCATCTGATACTGCATGTTATCCGGTTCGAGCCTGACGGCTTCTTTCGCCTGTTCCAGAGCTGTCACATTATTGCCCAGTCCGGCATTGGCGGATGCACTGTAAAAATACCAGAGCGCACTCCTGTCCTTTATCCCGTCAAGCACATTGAGCGCCTCTCTGTAGTGCCCGCTGCGTATATAATTCGCGGCGGCACGCAGATGGATATCTTCTTCTGACTGGCTGCTGTTCTGCTGTCTTCCCTGGCCATATGAACCAGAATTTCCGAACGAATCTCTTTCTCCGAAACCACCGAACGCTCCATATCCGCCTGATGTATACCCTG
>DYCJ01000141.1:831-6823 GCA_019418195.1 Clostridiales bacterium
GATCTGCTGGTAAGCCTGCTGGACTTCCTTGAACTTCGCCTCTGCCTCGTCCTTGTGAGGATTGTTGATATTCGCATCCGGATGATACTTTCGGCTTAGTTTACGATATGCCTTTTTAATCTCCTCATCCGATTCATTTCTATCCACACCCAGTATGCTGTATGGATCTGTCATTTCTTTCTCCCTTCAGCACAAGATCTGCCGGCGCAGCATCATCTCCATATGATATGGTATGTGACAGCCGCTGCCCTGTGCACTCTGTATTTGTCTGATCAGCTTTTTTTGATAAATGTAGTACCGCATTTCGGGCATCTCACCTCAATCTTACCCTTGCCCTTCGGTATGCGGATTTTCTGCTTACATGACGGACAGGTATAAATATGATATACCTTTCTCTGCTTCCATATATTTCTCTGTTTCTGGAAAAAATTCCTGATCCCGTATGTCTTTGCCAGAAAAGCCTGATTCTCTGCATAACGCTTGCTCACATTTCTTGAAAACACCCGGAAATAGCAGTAGATCACGCAAACCCAGCCAAGCAGATAAAGTATCAGCGCAACCGGATCATTCCCCAGAAAGGCAGATATAAGCACAATGACCAGCCCCACTATGAGAAGAAATTTTGATAACTGGTCAACTCCGTATCTTCCCTGCATAAAACGTATAAATTTTTCTTTCATTTCCACCTGTCCTTTTTTAATAAAACAAACCTGATCCTGTGCCATGTTTTTGCAGAAACAGCCGCTATGCCGGTCTGCTCCGCAAGTTCAGTACGAGATATATTTTCCTCTGTTTATCCGGCAAAGTCAATTAAAATCCTATAAAATTTGTACAACAGTTCAGCCATCTGTTATCAGGAAACTGAACTTTTACACATTTAGAATGTTATCGCATATCTCATCTGAGATCAAATACACGATCCGCGAGTCATTCAACATCACATACCGGTTTCCGCTTCCGTCTTCGTTTCCAATATACAAGGTAAGCAGCTGTTCTTCGTCATCCTGCGTGTATGTGGCCTCGACTGTGATCCGCGAATCCTCGTCCAGTCCGTACACATCCAGATCCTCATCTTCTACGGAATAATCGGCCGCCTCGGAAAGTGACACTGCGCCTAAACCTCCTGCCACAGCTGCAATATCTTCCGCCTGGTCTTCATCCTCACTGTCATAGGTCGTCGTCTCGCCATTCTGAGTAATGACTTCTTTAACAAGATTTCCGCTTCCGATACTCGGGTAATCGTCAAGCCGCGCCATATCGTCCAGAGTGTAATTGAACGGATCGATCACACTGCTGTTCACGGTATATACTGTATCGTTTCCATTCAGCATCACATAATAATCATCCCCGGTCATATCTCCGAAAAGGAGCTCGGTCGTATTACCGTCCGCGTCTGTGTACTCTATCGTGTAAGCCGGTTCATCCAGTCCGTAGGCGTCAATGGAATCTCCGTCCGTCAGCTCCCGGCCTGCGGTAATGCTGCCCACTGTCTCTGCCATATCTTCCGGATAGCTCTGCTGCAGCGGAAAATCTTTATCCGGGGTGTAGTACCACTGATCATCTTCTTTGCTGAACTCAAGGTCACCGTTTCCTACATTAAATTTCAGTGACACGATATCTTCAGCAGAGGTGTCTGTCACGTGGACTGTCGCTGCCTCCTGTTCCTCTTGTGCTTTTTCTTCCTGCTGTGCATTCCATGTCCTCAGGCCGAAATACACTGCAACCAGCAGGATCAGGACGGCCAGAAGGATCAGTATGCCTTTGTTCTTCTTTCTCATGCTCTTCTCCTCCTGAACCATACAACGAAGCCTCCGATCAGGATCACGGCCGGTATGCCGAATATTACAAGGAAGCTGAGCAGGCCGGTATGCTGCATTGTATTATACTCTGTACCAAGGCTCTTTGCCTCAATGGAAAGATTATGCACTCCCTCAAAATTGGCTGTCACCGCATTCATAAAGATCTGCGTATTCTCAAGCTGTGGGAATGTATCTGTGATCGACTGGTCGATCAGGCTGCCTGCCGAGATCACAGTAAGTCTGCTCTCTGTTGACTCTGTGCTCTCGATCGTCTCGGTGGCAACTGCACCAAGTGTATAACTTCCCTGCTCCTGTGTCTCTTCCGTTACTTCATAAGCCTGATCAGACGATGACATAAATGCGGTCGTGGAGATCGTATCACGCTCCGGGTCGGTCAGATTCATGCCGTGTGCATTGGTGAGCAGTACCATCTCTGAAGAAATACTGTCTGCCATATCACCTGATACCGAAAGTTCCGGAAAGATATAGTAATAATTTCCCTGATAACACCTTGCCGGATCTGCAATATATCCGTCTGCTGCCACTATGCCGTATTCACTTAAAACGCTCGAAAGATTTGGGAGCTCTGCCGAGCTTGTGTCTCCAAACAGGACCATGGCCTTTCCGCCGCCGGCCAAGTAACTGCGCAGCATCCCGGCTTCATCCTCCGAGAGATCGGTCGTGGGTGCATACATCAGAAGCAGGTCACAGTCGTCCGGAATCGAAGTTGTCATCAGGAGATTCACTTCCGAGAGTGTATAGCTGTTCTTTTCCATCAGATCGGTGATCGTTGTGGAAAGGGAACTCTCTCCATGTCCTGTTGTCTGATAGATAGTATGGTCCGCATCATTTGTGACGTAGTTTACCGCGCCTGTGAGCTGTCCTTCTCCGTCAAATTCTGTGTATGATTCGGTTCCGTAATAATAGTAGGAATATTCATCCAGCACGAGGATATCGTTAAAGGAAACGGTTGTCGTTTTTCCGGTATCTTCACAGGATACAACAATTGTATCCTCCGTCGTGTCATAGTCTGTCAGCGCAGACGGATGAAGCACCGGATCGATCCATTCTACATTGATCTTGTCTGACAGCGCCGCATACCGGCTGAGGAATGTAGTGATCCTTTCGTCCGTGCTGTCTTTTACCGCCAGCACTGTCATATCCACTTCACTGTCCAGGCTGTCTAAAAGCTCTGCCGTCGTGTCCGAAATGTCGTAAATCTTCGTGCTGCTCACGTCCAGATTGCGGTAAGCTTCCGGAATCTGTCCGACGATCAGATTAAATACGATCACCACAGCGAGCACCAGCACGGTCAGACCCACGCTGTACGCTCCATGTCTCGTGCCTGATGTACGGAATATATTCTTCAATGATTTTATCTTATTCATGATCCGGTCCTCCTAACTCCAGCGTCTTTTCTGGATCGACTGTATTGTCAGAAAGACAAATACCGCTATGAGCGACAGATACAGAGCGATCCCGGTCACGTCCACAATGCTGTTTTCCGTGATGCCCGTGAACACATTTGCAAGGGCCAGCCTTCCCAGCAGGTTGGTGAGCAGATTCTCATAAAGCTCCTGCCTTACAATAAATACAATAATTGACACAGCAGCACCGACTACTTCGATCCCGCCGGATAAAACAATATTTCCTGTCATGTGCCAAACATAAAATGCCGCGATCGTCAGGACGATCAGAACTCCCACAAGGCCACTGACCGCAGAGCTGGGCAGCATAGAGAGGATGCCGTCCCACAGATAGAGCACGAGCAGGATGCCGAAAGTACTGATAAACGCAATGATCTGGCTCTCTGTCAGAGAGGACAGGAACATTCCGATAGACGCATAGACGCATCCCAGCAGGAAAAACACAATGATTGAAATATAATCTACTGTAAGATACGCGGTTCCCTGAGCTTTAATGATCAGTGGAAAAATACAGAAGACCACATTCGGGATTGCGATCACAGTTATCATGGCGAGGTATTTCCCCACGACGACTTTTCCAAGGCTCACCGGGGCTGTCAGAAGAAGCTGGTCCGTCTTGTTTTTCCTTTCTTCTGAAAAGCTTCGCATCGTGATCAGCGGTATCCCGACGATAAAAACGATCAGCGAACCCGACAATGTATAGGAAAAATACGGATATCCAGACATCAGGTTGTAAGCCATAAAGTAGATTCCCGTAAAAGCGATAAGAAACGCTATAAATACGCATCCTACCATAGACTGGAAATATGATCTCAGTTCTCTTTTATAAATCGCCAGCATCTGTTCCGACCTCCTCCCATTTTGTCCTGGCAATAAACGCATCCGGAACGGCATCGCTCTGGGTCAGTTCCATAAATACATCCTCCAGCGTCATTCCGGCTGCTTTCAGGGTCAGAAGCGGAGTCTTTGCAGATGCAAATGCCATAAATACCCGTTCCCTTATATCCTCTCCCTTCTTTTCCGTGATCTTTGCCCATGTCACTCCGTCTCCTTTTTCCTGTGTCTCTATCATTTCGATTCCCGGCACATTCTTCAGGATCAGCCGCACTTCGGAAGGTGATGCCCCGGTCTCGATTTCAACGGAATTATGTTCACCCAGCATTTTCTCCAGGTTCTCCGGTGTATCGCTGGCTACCAGTCTGCCTTTGGATATGATCAGTATATAATCACAGACTTCCCTTACTTCCGCAAGGATATGAGAACTTAAGATGACCGTGTGCTTCTTCGCCAGTTTGCGGATCAGCTCACGGATTTCAATGATCTGCTTGGGATCGAGGCCCACACTTGGTTCATCCAGTATGATGATCTCCGGGAAGCCGAGGACTGCCTGTGCAAGCCCGACTCTCTGACGGTACCCTTTGGACAGGTTTTTGATCAGCCGGTGCTCCACATCCTTGATTCGCACCATCTTTTCTATCTCTGTAATTTCTTCCTCTCTTTTTGCTTTTGGTATTCCCTTTAATTCCGCTGCAAATTCAAGATATTCCCGAACTGTCATATCCACATAGAGCGGCGGCTGTTCCGGCAGATAACCGATATGCTTCTTTGCCTCTTCCGGTTCTTTCAGGATATCGTGTCCGTCAATGAGCACCTCACCCTCTGTCGCGCCGAGATATCCTGTCATAATGTTCATGGTCGTCGATTTGCCGGCGCCGTTAGGACCTAAAAAGCCATAGATCCGTCCGGATTCAATCTTAAAATCCAGATGGTCTACGGCTAAATGAGATCCATATTTTTTTACCAGATTCCTCACTTCGATCAAAGCTTTACCCTCCTGAACATATACTTAAATACATTTAAAAGGGTACCAGTATTGTGTGAAAGTTCTGTGTTGTAAATGTGATAAAGAGATGGTCGGAACAGTTCATACCTAATCGCCGCTCCGCATGCACACTCGTCACGCTTAAAGCATGCACTCATGCAGGTCCTCCTGCTCGATCCCGCGTTCTACCATCACTCCGGCGAGGCGTTCTCTCTCTGTAAGAGGCGCGCACCATGCAAGCCCGCACCCTGCGGATATCTCTCTCGGCACAGGAATCAGCCTGCCCGGAACATCCAGTTCCCGGCAGGCTTTCTCCATAGCCATAGTATCCGCTGTCGTATGAAATGTAACTACAAGTTTTAATTCTTTCTTTCTCATATGCTTTACTTCTGCGGCTCGATCACAACGACAAATCCCTCCTCTGTCTCTGTCGATGTATACTCTCTTCCGTGATCTCTCGCACATTTCTCCACATTCATCCTCTGATGGGGTTCTGTCACAAGAATTCTTATGGCTCCTTTTTCGCTTTTGACCGCCTCTTCCGTGAGCATCATCGGCTCCGGGCAGGAAAGACCTCTTGCATCTACTTCTTTCATCCTTATTCCTTCTTTCTCTTATTATTTCCAGTTATAACAGTTCATTTATTTTCGTTTCTTTTATTGAAAAATCCGATCACAAAGCATACTGCAATGCAGATGATGACCGCCACTTTTCCATTCAGCGGCACGCTTCCCGCTGCGACTTCCTGAGTCTCCGCATTAAGAGCTGTTGCACTTGCCGCAAGCCCCAGATTGTGAGCCAGCGCCGCTCCGATAAACATGCCGGTCACAGTCATGGCAGAATCCGACAATCCCTGACCTGCAAGGATGAGCTGACGCAGCGGGCAGCCGCCTGCAAGCACCGCGGCAAATCCTACCGCATACATACCGAGAATATTCCATAGG
>DYCJ01000142.1 GCA_019418195.1 Clostridiales bacterium
CCTGAATGATCGGATATTCAATTCCTAATAATTCGGTTACTTTTGTTTTCATACTCTACAACCTTTCTTTAAAATAATTTTGTTGACAGTTCAGCCATCTGCTGACGGTCTGAACAGATACAAATTTCTTATTTGTGTGCCTCAAGATATTTTACAACATCGCCGATCGTGTTGATCTGTTCCAGATCCTCAGACGGGATCTCAACTTCAAACTCTTCCTCGAATGCCATTACCATTTCAAACAGGTCGAGGGAATCAGCTCCAAGATCGTCTTTGAAAGATGTCTCCTCTGTAAGTGTCTCAACGTCTGCATTTAATGACTCTGCTACGATTTCTTTGATCTTCTCTAACATGGTTTCTCTTTTCCTTTCTTTTTTAAAAAATATTTTCCCCTTTGGGAATTGTATCGCTCCGCCATGCGGAGAGAATGTATTGTAATCCGGCATTGCCGGAAATTACCACTCAAACAGGCTGGCTGCCCATGTAAGCCCGGCCCCGAATCCTGCCATCATGATCTTCTGTCCTTTTTCGAACATTCCCTTTCTGTTCATCTCATCAATGAGGATCGGGACTGTGGCTGCAGAAGTATTTGCATACTCCTCAAGATTCATCGGGAACTTCGAGATGTCTGTCTTCAGCCTCTTCGCTACCGCCTCAATGATCCTCCTGTTCGCCTGATGGAGAACAAAATAATCAATGTCGTCTAGTGAGTTTCCTGCTTCTTCCAGAACTTCTTCTATAATTTCGGGCACTTTCCGGACAGCAAATTTAAATACACCCTGTCCGTCCATATGAATGTAAGATTCTTTCACCGCACCGGGTTCCAGTTCTTTCTCCCAGTCTTTGCGATGCCTGCTCAGCCCTGTCAGCGCCGGTCCCTTCACACCGTCTGAATGGGCTGCCATGTATACCGGCGCGCCTTCCTCTGCTCTTAGAATAACTGCGCCCGCTCCGTCTCCGAACAGAATACATGTGCTTCTGTCCTTCCAGTCTACCATATTGCTCATGCTGTCAGCGCCGATCACCATGACTGTCCGGCAGAATCCGGAACTTATGTATGCCTGGGCTGTATTAAATCCGAGTACAAATCCTGTACAGGCTGCATTCAGATCATATCCAACCGCGCGCTTTGCGCCGATCATTCTCTGGACTTCGCACGCGGCACAGGGAAATACTGTCTCTGACGATGATGTTCCGACAAGGATCATATCAATCTCTTCCGGATCGATCCCGCTCTGTTCTATGGCGCGCAGCGCTGCCTGCCCTGCCATGTAGGAGGTCGTCTCTTCATCGATAATATGGCGCTTTCCAATCCCGGTCCTCTCCCTTATCCATTCGTCATTGGTATCCACGATTTTTGACAAATCATTATTATCCATCACCCGCGGCGGTACATAGGATCCGGTTCCACATATTTTTCCAACCATTTCTGTTCTCCAAATCTCTCAGATTGCAGCAGTTCAGCCATCTGTTCATCAGAATAGTGAACTGTTACATAAAATTACTTTGAGTCTTAAATACTTTGACTTTCAAAGTATATCACACCAAATACATTTGTCAATATATTTTCTTAATAAATATGTAACATTTTATAACGATTCACTGCTTATAATCCTGAATAAACTTCACAAAGTTCTTTTCAGCATTTGTAAGCTGCCTTTTTCTGGAGTATATCAGCGATATCGGGTAGTGATAGTCATCTTTCAGCGGATCAAATCTCTTTCTGAAAGCTTCACTCGGAGTTGCTCCAAGCTGCAGTCTCGCGCTTTTACTGACCGGTCTTTTCCCGTCATCGAGCTATGCCGTCTTTAATTTTGTTGTAAACGGCTGTCTGCTCCTTTGTGAAATACTGGTCGAAAGGCACTGTGGCAAAAAGCAGCTCGTACAGTTGGTACTGACTGTCATTTATTCCGGCTTCATTCAGTGGACATCCATACCGTTTCACATGATATCTGCAGATTCTATGTTGTCACGGGTACTTTTGAGCGCAGTGGCATGCAGCGTACTTGCCGTCGGCATTTCATTTACGATCAATTCGAAATTTGCCGTTCTCCCGATGGAAGGGTTTATATCCAGTCTGGCGCGCAAAACTCATCACAGTTTCGGGACAAGATTTTAGAAACCTTGTTCCGGTGTCTCCCGCGTCTTATTTATGATTTTTTCTGTCCCGGATTTATAAACCCGCAAAAGATACCCCTGCTTTCACCACACCCGCCAGCACCATGACTAGGATCGGATTCATTCTGAATTTTCGGAGCAGAACAATTCCCCCTGCAAAAATAGCTGCCAAAGTCCAATTTGTCCCTGCCAGCGAAATCAGCTCCGGGCTCCCCCAGAGTGCTGTGATCAGGACTGAAATTCCTGCAGATGCGATCATAGCCACCACTGCAGGCCGAAGGGAATTCAGTACGCTCTGCAGCATATTCACGGTACGGTATTTCAGATAAAGCTTTGCGATCAGCATAACGATAATGCAGGACGGAAGGATACATCCGATCGTCGAAACTAAAGCTCCCGGTATCCCGGCTATCTTAATTCCCACGAAGGTGGCCGAATTTATCGCGATCGGTCCCGGCGTCATCTGAGAGATCGTGATCAGATCCGTAAACTCGGCCATACTAAGCCAGTCATGGGAAGAAACCACCTGTTCCTGAATAAGCGGCATTGCGGCATATCCGCCCCCGAAGCTGAAAAGACCAATTTTCAGGAAACTCCAGAACAGTTCCAGATAAATCATCCCTTATTCCTCCTTTCATTTATCAGCGTTCTCACAACACCGATCAGCAGACATATGATCACGATACAGACGACATTGACGCCAAATATGCAGGAGGCGATAAAGGCTCCCAGCATTATGATGATCGAGCCGGCATTTTTCCCTTTCACCACACCCTCGCCCATATCAAACACAACCGCAGCGATAACCGCTCCGACTCCTGCCTGCATCCCTTCAAGGAGCTGTGCGATAATGTAATTTTCCCGGAACACATTATAAAATACCGATATCGCGGAGATGATAAGAAACGGAGGTATCACGGTACCCACAATAGCAATCAGCGCACCGGTCATCCCCGCAAGCTTATATCCGACTACGATCGCACCATTTACCGCGATCGCACCAGGCGAGGACTGCGCAATCGCCACCAGGTCCAGCATCTCGTCCTCTTCGATCCAGTGATATTCATCCACAAATTTTTTCTTCATCAGCGTCACGATCACATATCCTCCGCCGAATGTAAAGGCACTGAGATACAAAGTCGATACAAACAATTTCAGTAAGACTTGTTTTTTATATTTCATGTCTTCATCTCCCTTCTCTGCTCCCAAGTATATCCGTGGTTGATTCATATGTAAAATAGTATTATTCTATATAATATATAATATTTTTGTTATGTATAAACTGAGGATATATGCTTCTGCCCTATTTCTTTGAGCTATAAGCAGGAAAGGAAATCTGACATGACACTTCGTCACATGAGAATATTTGTATCTGTATTCCAGAAAAACAGTATTACAAAAGCAGCTCAGGAACTGCATCTTGCCCAGCCTTCCGTCAGCCTCGCCGTGCGGGAACTGGAAGACTATTACGGCATCCGGCTCTTTGACAGGATCGGCAGGCACATCGCACCTACAGAATGTGGAAAAGAATTCTACGAATATGCCGTCCATATCGTCTCGCTTTTTAATGAGATGGAGAAAAAAATGAGGAACTGGGATACCTTCGGCACACTCCGGATCGGCGCGAGTATCACTATCGGCACGCATATTCTGCCGGTGCTGATCCGCAGATATCAGGAACAATTTCCGGATCTTACGGTTGAAGCCAAAGTCAGCAAGTCAGCATCGGTTGAAGACGAGCTCATCCACAGCGGCATTGATCTGGGACTCATTGAAACGCAGCCTTCACATCCCGATCTGCGTGCTGTCCCCTTTATGACAGACAGCATGTGTGTGATCACAGCGCCTGATCATCCGCTCGCCTCAGCGAAATCCGTATCTCTTACCGAGCTTTCCCGCTTTCCCTTCCTGATGCGTGAAAAAGGCAGTGCCGGACGCGAACTGCTCGACGCCGCTTTCTCTCTGCAGCAGATCACAGTCTCTCCCAGATGGGAGAGCACAAGCACGCAGGCACTCGTCAAAGCCGTTGCCGAAGGGCTTGGCGTATCGGTTCTTCCCTATCTTCTTGTAAAAAAAGATATCGAAGAGGGAACGGTCCGGCAGATTCCTCTCGATCAGCCGATCCGGAGAAATCTGAATGTCATTTATCATAAGAGCAAATTTCTTACAGATAACATGAGAGCATTTGTAGATCTTTGCAAAAAATATGGGAAGTCTGCCAAATAGACTTCCCGTTTTCTCTTACTTTATAATGTTTCAATAAATTCAAGCAGTTCATTCAGAGACCCTGTGTATTCCGATTCAATCGGCAGGTTCTTCTTATTCTCCATCGTATCTGTCACAAGATATGTCTTCACGCCGAGCGTCCTGATCGAAAGGTCTTCTCCCACATCATTTCCCACCATCAGACACTCCGCCGGATTCAGCCGGAATTCCTCAAGAATCCCTCTGAAATACTCCGGGTTCGGCTTGCAGTATGTACACTTCTCATATGTCGTGATCACTTTGAAATCTTCTGCGTCCAACCCTGCCCATCGGATCCGGTTAAGCGTGGCGCATCGCGGAAATACCGGGTTCGTAGCAAGATAAGTCTCGAAGCCTCTCTCTTTCGCTTTCTTCACGATCTGGTCCGACACAGCCGTCGGCTTCGTCGTACAGATTGCCTGGTTAAACTCGTTCTCATAAAACTTCAATGCGATATCTTCCGACTCTTCTGCTGACAATGGAAGTTCCGGCTCCATATAGCTCCAGAATGCCTCCCTGTTTGTCCGGCTTCCGTCATTTTTCACCATCGCTTCATAGCCTGCCCATACCGCACCGATGAATTTCTTCGGATCAACAGATACTCCCGCGCTCATATAGGACTTGGCCAGCAGCGGCATATAGAACTTCACAAATTCATCCTGCACCATGGGGAGCAGAGTACCGTCTAAATCAAATAAAATATGTCTGATACTCATAACTGCCCGATTATCCCATCATGATTTCTGAAATAGCGTCCATGATCTTGTCATGACATCCGCCGCATCCGGTAGAACAATGTGTGATCTTCTGAACCTCATCAAATGCAGAGAGAACATCATCGAATTTATCCATCTGATGCAGTGCATTCTCCACATCTGCATAAGATACCTGCTTGCAATTACAAATCATTCCTGTACTCATTTTCATTCTCCTTTTCTTGTCTGAATTTTATTTTTTATGCATCAGTCGAAACTAAAATCAATTCCGTACAATGCGCACGCTTCTTCAAAAACAGTCTGCGTATTTTCTGTTGCACTGGAATTGTCAACAGAAAGATCCAGCATCACCATGCCGTCATCTACCTGATCACATTTAATGATCTCAATACACGGTATTTTTTCACCGTCCCAGTTAATATAGTTGTAGTTGATCTGCTGGAGGGCAAAACCGTCTCCGGCTATCATCTCATCCACAGTGATATCCGCATAATATTCCGGCATGCTTTCCATAAGATCGCAGGTACTCTCGACAGAGTCACTCACCATCTCAGGGAGATCCGCATATTTATACCCGGCATAAACCGAAACCGATACGCCGTCGAGAACCGCTGATGCAGCTCCGCCCGAAGCAGCAAGATACTCGCTGTCCGGCACCGGTACGCTGACCTGCATATCACCATTGTCAAGCATAACATTCACAAAATAGTTATAGCCTTCGATCGGAGTCCTTTCCACATCCAAACTGATATCACCATAATCGCCGTAGTCATCCTGATCGTCATAATTATCATAGTCATCATAACTGTCTTCGTACAGATCATCCATGTCATCATAACCATCTTCATACAGATCGTCCATGTCATCCTGATCTTCCATATACACCGGCGGTGTATCTCTCATCTGAGTCACTCCGGCTGTAACTGCGGCAATGAGCAGCACTCCGTAAAGCAGGACACCGATGCCGCCAAGTACTGCGCACGCAATGAGCGCCCCCTTCTTACTGCCCTGATCCGGTCCCTGGTACGCAGCGCCGCCAAATGCCAGCATCGGCAGGAATACAAATGGAACAAAAAACAGTCCTGCCGCATATCCCCCTCCTTTGCCAAACGCTTTTGCCAGCTTGATCCATGTAAAGATCAGGAATATAATATTCCCCAGCGGGAGAAATCCCAGCAGGAAAAGCCAGCCATTCCCCCATGTGATCTTTGTCAGAACATATGCATTGTAAAATGGTACGATTGCCGCCCAGCCAGGCTGTCCGGCTTTCTTAAACAGTTTCCACTCTGCAATGATCATAACGACGCATATTGCAAAGACGACCAGTATAAACATCAATATAAATACTACTGCTACTCCTACTCCTGCCATACTCTCTTCCCCCTTCATCCGACAGTATCTTGATTCCGGACACTTCCAGATCCTTCTGTCCCGTGCATGATTTCATTATATATTACTGATCCTGCGATGTCCAGAAGATTAAGACTGAAAACGAGGAAGAAAAAAGACTAAAACTTTTAAGTCTTAGTCTCTCTGCCTAATGCCGCAGGCCGGGGTCGAACCGGCACGGGTATTACTACCCACGGGATTTTAAGTCCCGGGCGTCTGCCAATTCCGCCACTGCGGCAGCTATGAAATTGTTATCTCCCGGCAGATATTTTTCTGCTGAGAGAAACGACCCAGAAGAGACTCGAACTCTCGACCTCCGCCGTGACAGGGCGGC
>DYCJ01000143.1:0-1751 GCA_019418195.1 Clostridiales bacterium
TGGGAACTCACTTTGTGGTTACGAATGAATCTCAGGTTCATGAAAATTATAAAGACATGATCATCAAGGCAAGAGATATTGACTCAAAAGTAACAGGACGTTCGACAGGACATCCGGTACGTGCCCTGAGAAACCAGATGACAAAAGAATACTTACAGAAAGAACAGGAAGGCGCTTCGTTTGAAGAACTTGAGCATCTGACTCTCGGAGGCTTAAGACGTGCTGTCGTAGACGGTGATGTGAAGACAGGAAGCGTGATGGCGGGACAGATCGCAGGTATGGTCAAAGAGAAGATGTCATGTCATGACCTGATCCAAAAACTTGTAAAAGAGACAGATGACCTGATCGGAGGAAAAGGTTTCTATGAGTAAGATCGCATTTATGTTCCCGGGACAGGGAGCACAGAAAGCCGGAATGGGCAAAGATTTTTATGAACAGAGTGAAACAGCAAGGAAAGTCATCGACAAGGCGACCGAACTGCTAGACATAGATATGAAAGCATTATGCTTTGAAGAAAATGACAAACTGGACCAGACAGAGTATACACAGGCTGCGCTCGTGACTGTCTGTCTGGCAATGGAACACGTGTTAAGAGAGCGCGGACTGAAAGCTGACGTGACAGCAGGATTAAGCCTCGGCGAGTATTGCGCGATCGCATCGGCAGGCGGGATGAGCACGGAGGATGCCATCACCACAGTGAGAAAGCGCGGTATCCTTATGCAGAATGCAGTGCCGGGCGGAAAAGGTACAATGGCGGCAGTGCTGGGCATGAAAGGTGAGGATATCGAGAAAGTCGTTGATCCGATCGACGGCGTTACGATTGCCAATTACAACTGCCCGGGACAGATCGTCATCACAGGATGGAAAGAGAGCGTTGAGAAGGCTTCGGAGGAACTGAAAGCCGCCGGGGCAAAGAGGGTTATGCCGCTGAATGTAAGCGGACCGTTCCATTCCCCGATGCTTGAAGAGGCAGGAAGAGAGCTCGGACAGGTGCTTGCGGGCGTACAGCTCTCCCCGCTTGAGATCCCTTATGTGACAAATGTGACGGCAGAGTATGTGACAGACATCTTCGATACAAAAGCACTCCTTGCAACACAGGTGGCATCATCTGTCCGCTGGCAGCAGAGCGTGGAGCATATGATCGCTGACGGAGTGGATACATTTGTGGAGATCGGACCGGGCAGGACACTGGCAGGATTCATGCGCAAGATCAACCGTGACGTGAAGGTATATAATGTCGGCACATGGGAAGATGTAGACAAGGTGGTAAGTGAATTATGTTAAATGGAAAAGTTGCTGTAGTAACAGGCGCTTCCAGAGGAATCGGAAGAACGATCGCCGTAAAACTTGCGTCTGAGGGCGCAACGGTAGTGATCAACTACAATGGTTCCAAAGACCGCGCCGAGGAAGTAAAGAAAGAAATCGAGGAAAACGGCGGAACAGCCGAGATCAGACAGTGCAATGTATCTGATTTCCATGCCTGCGAAGAAATGTTCAAAGAGATCATTGCAACATTCGGCAGAGTGGATATCCTCGTAAATAACGCAGGTATTACGAGAGACGGGCTGCTCATGAAGATGACAGAGGAAGATTATGACGCGGTCCTCGATACAAACCTGAAAGGAACATTCAACTGTATCCGTTTCGTAGCGCGTCAGATGATCAAACAGCGCGGCGGACGTATCATCAATATGGCATCTGTATCCGGAGTGCTCGGAAATGCGGGACAGGCAAACTATTCTGCATCCAAG
>DYCJ01000143.1:1761-6759 GCA_019418195.1 Clostridiales bacterium
ATCCAAGGCAGGTGTGATCGGGCTTACAAAGTCTGCGGCAAGAGAACTTGCAAGCCGCGGGATCACGGTAAATGCGATAGCACCGGGATTCATCAATACAGAGATGACAGAAGTGCTCTCCGATAAAGTAAAAGAGGGCGCTGTAGCACAGATCCCGCTGGGGAAATTCGGCGAGACAGAAGATATTGCAAATGCGGCAGCATTTCTGGCAGGCGACGGGGCACGGTATATCACAGGGCAGGTGCTCAATGTAGACGGCGGAATGGCCATCTAAAACCAACGCCTTTTATCGACAAGTCCGCCGGTAACCGCATATATCATTTCTGCGGATGCGCTTTCGCTCGGGCCGGAACGCAGCGGTACATAAGGCCGCAAAGGACGCGGCCTAAGTGCCGGCGTTCCTCTACGGTCCTTAGAAACGACATATACGGTTACCTGCTAAACAGTCGAAAAAGGGAACTTGGTTTTAGTTGAATGTGATGCGGAAAAGGGAGCGTAATCCTGTGGAAAGCAGGAACGTGTGAGATAGTATGGTTTGGAAGAGACGGATGGAAATCTCTGTCTCGGAAAGGGATAGATTTGGATATGGAGAAGAGAAGAGTTGTAGTGACCGGGCTTGGTGCCGTGACGCCGATCGGAAATACGGTGGATGAGTTCTGGGCCGGTATTAAGGAAGGCAAGGTCGGGATCGGACCGATCACGAAGTTTGATGCTTCTGAATTCAAGGTGCAGATTGCGGCTGAGGTGAAGGATTTTGTTGCGAAGGAGCGCATGGACTTTAAGGCAGCAAAGAGAATGGAGCCTTTTTCCCAGTATGCGGTCGCAGCCGCAAAAGAGGCATTCGAGGATTCCGGCATTGATATGGAGAAGGAAGATCCGTACAGAGTGGGAGTGATCGTAGGATCAGGTATCGGAAGCCTGCAGTGCGTAGAAACCAATTATGAAAAGATCATGACAAAAGGGCCGAACAAAGTGAATCCGCTTATGGTTCCTCTTATGATTTCCAACATGGCAGCAGGCAACATTTCCATCCAGCTCGGACTGAAAGGAAAATGTACAAACGTCGTGACAGCGTGTGCGTCAGGTACGCACTGCATCGGAGATGCGCTCCGCGCGATCCAGTACGGGGATGCGGACGTGATGGTTGCAGGAGGCACAGAGGCTTCGGTGTGCCCGACGGGAATTGCCGGATTTACAGCGCTGACGGCACTGTCTACAACTAATGATCCGGAGCATGCGTCACGTCCGTTCGATAAAGACAGAGACGGATTTGTCCTTGGCGAGGGCTCCGGAATTGTAGTGCTGGAGGAACTGGAGCACGCAAAGGCAAGAGGAGCAAAGATCTACGCTGAACTTGTCGGCTATGGCGCGACAGGCGATGCATATCACATTACTTCTCCGGCTGAGGACGGCGAAGGCGCGGGAATGGCAATGAAGCTTGCAATGCAGGAAGCGGGCGTGGCGCCGGAGCAGATCGACTACATCAATGCTCACGGAACAAGCACACACCATAATGACCTGTTTGAGACGAAAGCCATCAAATTCGCGCTTGGCGACGCGGCAAAAAATGTTTCTATCAACTCTACAAAGTCTATGATCGGACATCTGCTCGGCGCGGCAGGCGGGGTAGAGTTCGTAGTCTGCGTAAAGAGTATTCTGGACGGATTTATTCATCAGACAGTGGGGACAGAAAATGTAGACCCGGAGTGTGATCTTGACTATACGGTAGGTGCTCCGGTAGAGAAAGATGTAAATTATGTTCTGACGAATTCTCTCGGATTTGGAGGACATAACGCGACACTGCTGTTGAAAAAATATGAAGGTTAAGAGGTGCGTGTAATGAAAGTTGAACAGGTATTGGAATTAGTAAAAGCTGTTTCAGATTCTGAGCTTACAGAGTTTAAATACGAGGAAGACGGAGTGAAGCTTTCCCTTAAGAAAACGAGCGATAAAATTGTCCAGGTTCCGGCTCCGGCCGCACCGGTGGCAGCGCCGGTGATCGCACCGGCAGTTATGCCGGCAGCTCCGGCTCCGGTTCCGGCAGGAGCAGAAGCTCAGGCAGCAGATGCAGAAGTACCGGCAGCAGCCGAGAACGATATTCCGGCAGGTAATATTGTGAAATCACCTCTTGTCGGCACATTCTATGCCGCACCTGCGGAGGATGCAGAGCCTTTCGTAAAAGTTGGCGACAGCGTAAAAGAAGGTCAGGTACTGGCAATTGTAGAAGCAATGAAGTTGATGAACGAGATTGAAAGCGACTTTACAGGAACTGTAAAAGAGATCCTTGTAGAAAACGGTCAGGGCGTAGAATTCGGCCAGCCACTCTTTGTAATAAGCTAGTCCGCATGCGCTGGGAAACATCCGGCGCTGTGCAGGCTCGCCTGCTGACAGCGGCGGATGTTTCCCGGCATATGGCGGCGGCCATACAGCGAGATGAAGCAGCGAAGCGGCGGAATCGAGCTGTAAGCATGCGGACGGAAGACAGCAGCATGCGCAGCATATGGCGACAGCCATACAGCGAGATGAAGCAGCGAAGCGGCGGAATCGAGCTGTAAGCATGCGGACGGAAGACAGCAGCATGCGCAGTATATGGCGACAGCCATACAGCGAGATGAAGCAGCGAAGCGGCGGAATCGAGCGCAGCAATGCACCGTGCACGCAAGGCGCGGTAGAAAGGAAGCAGAATCATGAACAGTTTAACAGTTGAACAGATCCAGGAGATCATCCCGCACAGACATCCGTTTCTCCTCCTTGACAGGATCGAGGATTATGAACCGGGACAGTACGCGGTAGGATATAAAGCGGTAACATACAGAGAGGACTTTTTCCGCGGACATTTCCCGCAGAAGGCGGTAATGCCGGGAGTCCTGATCCTTGAGGCGCTGGCTCAGACAGGAGCAGTCGCTATCTTAAGCATGCCGGAGAACCAGGGGAAGATCGCATTTTTCGGCGGGGTTCAGAAATGCCGTTTCAAGGGAATGGTAATGCCGGGAGATACACTGAAGCTTGAGACAAAGATCATAAAAAGCAAAGGACCTGTCGGAGTCGGGCAGGCGACCGCTTATGTAGACGGAAAGGTAGTTGTCAGTGCGGAGCTGACATTTATGGTAGGAGAGTAAGTAAGAGATGATTGGAAAAGTATTGATCGCAAATCGTGGAGAAATTGCTGTACGTATTATCCGTGCCTGCCGGGAGATGGGAATCGAGACAGTTGCAGTCTACTCAGAGGCGGACCGCGACGCTCTCCATACACAGCTCGCTGACGAGGCTGTATGTATCGGACCGGCCCCCTCTTCCGAGAGTTACCTGAATATGCAGAATATCATAAGCGCCACAGTGATCTCTGGTGCTGACGCTATTCATCCAGGCTTTGGTTTCCTGTCGGAGAACAGCAGGTTTGCGGAGCTGTGCGAACAGTGCAACATTACATTTATCGGACCGAAATCTCAGGTCATCCAGAGTCTCGGGAATAAATCCGAGGCAAGAAATACGATGATCAATGCAGGTGTTCCGGTTATACCGGGAAGTAAAGACCCGATCTATGATGCGGAAGAAGGCGCTAAGATTGCTGCTGAGATCGGCTATCCGGTTATTGTCAAAGCAGCGCTCGGCGGCGGAGGAAAAGGCATGCGTGTTGCCCAGACGCCGGAAGAGTTTGAGAGCAGCTTTAACACGGCCCAGAAAGAGGCCCAGATGGCATTTGGCGATAATACGATGTATATTGAGCACTTTGTTCAGCATCCGCGCCATATCGAATTCCAGATCCTTGCAGATGAGTACGGCAACGTGATCCATCTCGGGGAGCGTGACTGCTCTATTCAGAGAAATCATCAGAAAATGATCGAGGAATCTCCGTCTATTGCTCTTACGCCGGAGCTGCGTGAGAAGATGGGGGAGGCGGCAGTGAAAGCAGCGAAAGCGGCCCATTATACAAATGCAGGGACGATTGAGTTCCTGCTGGAGAAGAACAACAACTTCTATTTCATGGAGATGAATACAAGAATTCAGGTAGAGCATCCGGTTACGGAATGGGTAACCGGCATCGATCTGATCAAAGAGCAGATCCGTATCGCAGACGGAAAGCATTTGAGCTATAAACAGGAGGATGTGCATATCACGGGACACGCCATTGAATGCCGTATCAATGCGGAGAATCCGGCGAAGAACTTCCGCCCGTCTCCGGGAACGATCACAGATATGTATCTGCCGGGCGGCAAAGGAGTTCGTATTGATTCCGCAATCTACAGCGGTTATACAGTTCCGCCGTATTACGACTCTATGCTGGCAAAACTGATCGTACATGCAAAGAACAGGAATGAGGCCATCCGCAAGATGCGCAGCGCCCTCGGTGAAGTGATCATAGAGGGGATTGATACCAACGTAGATTATCAGTATGAGATATTGAATCATCCGGATTTTATATCAGGAAATATTGATATCGAATTTATTGAGAATTTGGGGTAACAGTGCGGCTTTGCGAATGGCGCGTGCTGAACTGTTATCATCTGTCAGAGTAATCAGACAATATCAGGAGGTAATCTCAGATGAATCTGAAAGATATGTTTAAGAAGACAAGCGGAAGGTCTCATTATATTTCTCTGCGGAATTCCCGCCCGGAAGTGCCGACAGGCCTTCTGCGCAAATGTAATAAGTGCGGGGCGGCTATCATTGCCGAGGATGTGAAGAACGGATATTATATCTGTCCGAAGTGCCACGGATATTTCCGTGTGCATGCTTACAGACGGATCGAGATGATCGCAGACGAGGGCTCATTTGAAGAGTGGGATAAGGAGATGGCTTTCGTCAATCCTCTGGATTTTAAAGGCTACGAGGACAAGATCAACCATTTGAAAGAGCGGACGAACCTGAACGAAGCAGTTGTAACAGGAAAAATCCTGATCAATGGAAATCCCGCAGTAGTGGGTGTGTGTGACGGAAGGTTTATGATGGCAAGCATGGGCTGGATTGTTGGCGAAAAGATAGCCCGGGCGGTAGAAC
>DYCJ01000144.1:0-4563 GCA_019418195.1 Clostridiales bacterium
GTACATCGGCCAGTAGAAATTCAGAACCCACTTATAATCTATGAGTGAAATAACGATCATCGCACCGATTCCCAATAGTACGCCCAGCAGCTGCCTGCTCATCAGGTCCGGCCTTGCGCTTCGTACCATAAGCACGCCGATGATCGACAGAACGATCACCGGTACGACCAGTCCTATTTTATAATCTCTGATATTATAATGTACCTTTATATTTTTTAAAAATGATTTCACTTGTTTTCTCCCGCGTATTTGATATGTATATCATTCCTTGTGATCTCGATGTCAAAATAATCCGGATTGATCTCCATATACTTAGAAACCGTAAGATACAGATCTTTTGTCAGACGATCCGCCGCATCGGGTGTGCATTGTATCCTGTCAGAAATCAACAGATTCTTAAGCCTTTCCTTTGCAACAAAAACAGAATGTACACTCATCCGCAGTTCCTCCTAACTCCGATGGAAGAAACTGGAGATTTTTTCAAGAAATCCTTCCGGCTTCATATAGTCTTCTATAGGGATTTCTTCGCCGAGTAGTCTCCGGCAGATATTCATATAAGAGCTGCCTGCCATTCCGTCTTCACCCACAACGGGCTCTCCCTGATTCGTTGCGATAACAACCTGCTCATCGTCCGGTATAACCCCCAGAAGATCCACGGCAAGTATCTCTGTCACATCTTCAACCGACATCATGTCCCCACGCTTTACCATATCGATCCTGAGCCGATTGATCAGAAGTTCGTTTTTCCTGATTCCCGACGCTTCTAGAAGCCCCAGTATCCTGTCCGCATCTCTGATCGCCGATACTTCAGGAGTGGTGACTACGATCGCGCGGTCAGCTCCGGCAATTGCATTCTGAAATCCCTGTTCGATCCCGGCCGGACAATCCAGCAGGATATAATCGAAGTCATCACGTATATCCTCGATCAATTTTTTCATCTGCTCCGGTGAAATGCTTGTTTTGTCCTTCGTCTGCGCAGATGGGAGCAGGTAGAGTTCAGGAAAGCGTTTATCCTTTATCAACGCCTGCTTCAGCCGACAGCTTCCCTCGATCACATCTACGATATTATATACGATCCGGTTTTCAAGTCCCAGTACCACATCCAGATTTCTCAGACCAAGGTCTGTGTCAATGACCATCACCTTTTTTCCGAGTCTGGACAGGCCGATACCGATATTCGCCGTCGTTGTCGTCTTTCCGACGCCGCCTTTTCCTGATGTTATGACTATAACCTCTCCCATACTGTTTTCCTCCTATATAAGTCCTGATGTTATTATTAATCTCCGGCCATCTCGCTTCCCAGATCAGCTGCTGCTCCCGTGATCAGCTCTTCCTGAAGATCCGGGTTAAAATAGATCTGCGCCACATCTCTTCCTATTTCAGAGGCATATCCTGAATTGTATCCTTTCACAATACGTACCGCAATAGATATTTCCGGTGAATCGGCAGGTGCATATCCGACAAAAAGCGCGTGGTCAGGATGGAGTTCATTCTGCTGGGCCGTTCCTGTCTTTCCGGCCATCGAGAAATCCAGTCCGGAAAATGTAGCGTGACTGCTTACCATAAGTTCCATTCCCTGATGGAGCTGATCCCATGTACTCGAGCTGATATCATCCATCGTTCTTACGACTTCTGCCTCGTTGTCTCTCAAAAGGCTTCCGCCGGAATCAGTGATCCTGTCAATCAGCGTCAGATCATAGACTGTCCCGCTGTTCGCTACTGCTGTGATATAACGGTTTAGCTGGCTGACAGTAAAGTTGTTATTGCCTTGTCCTATCGCAGACTGAATGGAGTATTCATTCGATATCTGAGGCGATGCCTCATCAATCTCAAGACCAGATTTTTCTCCAAGTCCGAACATCTCCGCATATTTTGCAAGTCTGTCCGTACCCAGATTACTGTCATAATTGCCGTCTGAATCCATTCCAAGCTGATATCCCACATTATAGAAATATACATTGCATGAATTCTCAATGGCATGTACCGCATTTAATGAGCCATGACCATTCGGGTAAACCCAGCAGCGCGGGCTTGGCTCAACTTCAGAGAACTGGCCGTCACAGTAAAAAGTAGTATCTGCATTGACGATGCCTTCCTCCAGAGCCGCTGTAGCCGAAACCATCTTAAAGGTAGATCCCGGTGCAGTTTCCTCCTGTGTAGCCCTGTTGTAAAACGGACGCGATGTCCCGCTGTTCAGCTGATTGTAATAGGATGAATCCATTGTATTTGCAAGACGGTTGTTATCATATCCCGGATAAGAGACGCATGCAAGCACATCGCCCGTGTTCGGATCCGTCACTACAAGACCTCCGGAACCAGGTTCGAGTCCGAGCTGTCCCGGTGTGATCTCCAATGACTGGATCTTGTTATACAGCCAGCCGTAAGAATCCACAGAGCCGCTCAGCAGTCCGTTATAAGTATCCTCTTCCATCGGCAGTACACCTTGTTCATACACGATCGCGCAGATCTGTGTTCCGGTGACACTCCCTGATTTTATAAGATATTCGTAGAGAAGTTTGTCGAAATCACTGTCATCCGCCAAATATTCTTCAATATATGTCAGAAGCGCCTGATAAATCTCTTCTGAACTGGAATAAGCACTGTCACCGAGCTTGGATGAATCAATCCAGTTCTGGGAGATCGCATAGTTCAGATAGGCATTGAGGCTGATCGTCTCGTCCGTGCGCCATGCAATATATGTCTCGTCCGAAGTATCAATCTCATCCTGCATCAAAATCCCTGTATTAGTTGTCAGTACATCATTACAGATATAAGACATATATGCCTGCATCTCGTCTGACAGATCTCTGTAAGCAGCTGCATCTGTATTTTGGAGCTGGGACATTATATCAGAAAGTACAGCTTCTTTTCTCTGCTGAAACACCGCGTAAACTTCTTTCTCAGCAGTACCTGCTTCCTCATTTGCAAAATGATCTATATCGATCACCTCATTTGCGATAAAGGCATGGTAAGCGTCACTGACCGGGATAATGATCTCACTTGCATCTTCCGTCACTGACGGATCATATTCCAGAATATTGGTCAGCTTACTCAGCACAATTCCCGCTATTTTTTCTTCCAGAAGATTATAGGCATTGATCTGCAGATCCCTGTCTATCGTCAGATATATATCATTTCCCGCCTTCGGATCAGTCCTGCTCACTGTCTCTATGACTTTTCCAAGATTGTCTACATAGAAAGTCGATTTTCCTTTTTCTCCCTGCAGAGTGCTGTCAAAAGCCTGCTCAATACCGGATTTTCCGACATAGTCAGACAGCGAATACCGGTCTTTTTCGTCTTCGTCAAGATTATCATACTCTTCCTGGGACATTGGTCCGATATACCCGATGATAGACGCAAAATATTCCCCGTCCGGATACCGGCGCAGTGACTCTTCTTCAATATCCACACCGCTCAATTCACTTTGATTCTCCATAATAGCTGCGGCAGTCTCATCACTGACATCAGATGCCAGGGTGGTAGACAGAAACTGCTGATAGCTGTTAAGCCCCATGGCATATCTCATATTGACCATCTTTAATATATAATCCGGCTCATTGTCCTTATCATCCAGCCCATAGCGTTCGGAACAGAGATAATGCATGATCTCCGCCGCCGAGCGGTTTCTCTGAGCCGCCGATAAGTCATCTGTATATGCCAGGCCGTACACATCCGCCACAAAACGGAGCCTGCGTGTCTCATTCGTCTCCGCGAACTGATACTCTCCTGCGGAATCCAGTATGATACCGAAACTGTCGATAACAGAATCTCCGTTTGCTTCTACGATCTGCAGAACTCTGTCCAGTATGTTATTAAGTATCTCGTTTTTATCGTCCGTACTTGTACTCGTAGGCACTGTATCCTGTATCGTGACTGAATAGGCCAGCTCATTGTATGCAAGGAGATTGCCGTTTCTGTCATAGATGTTTCCTCTCGTGGCAGCGATCTCGCTTGTCCTCCTGATCTGCAATTCATAATTCTCCAGATACTCCTGCCCTCTCACGATCTGGAGATAGAAAAGGCGCCCGATCAGAACAGTCGAAGTCAGGCAGAATACAATAATAAGTACCATAAGCCTGGACTTCATGATATACTCCACGCCTTCTTTTATCCTGTCAATGATTTCTCTAAACAAATTTACTTGCACTCCTTTTCTCTTCTGCCTCCAGTTTGTGATTGATAAACAGGAGCAGCGGGTAAATAATAAGGGTAACCGCGATCGTATAGATAGCTTCAGGAACAATGATCCCGTTCAGATAATATAGAAAATCGAAGTCGCTTCTGAGCAGAAAAGTCAGAAAATAGACAGCAAATCCGTAGACAACATCGCTCCCGGCGATCAGGAAAAGAGGTAATTTGATATCTTCATCAAAATAAATCTGCTCAAACAGCCCGTTTACATATCCGGCCACAAGATAGATCAAAGCATAAAATCCTATCATATCTCCGGACTGAACATCGATCAGCATACCGGATGCAAGCCCGACGAACATTCCCTCCCGCGGGCCTCTCATAAATCCGAATGATGCCGTGACGATCAGCATCAGGTTCGGTTTTATCCCT
>DYCJ01000144.1:4573-6726 GCA_019418195.1 Clostridiales bacterium
CTCCAGCGAAGGAAATATCGTACACTGCAAGAGATATGCGGCAAGCACGACCACAGCCGTAACAACGATCCGTCTTATCTTAACTGCTTTCATGAAATATTTCTCCTTTATTCGCCCGTCTCATTCTCACCGGTAAGCTCTGCTTTGGTAGTTGTGATCACAAGCACTTCCTGGATATTTTTAAAATCCACTGCCGGGATAATATACCCCGAACGCGTCAGATTATTTGAATCCACATTGATCTCACTGATCGATCCGATCAAGATTCCCTGAAGATATTTATCACTGATATAAGATGTAACGATCTGATCACCGACAGCCACTACATTATCATTGTTTTCCATCTGGTCAAATGCGATCTGCCCACTGCTCATAAGAGAGAGATCCCCGCTGACAATACAAGTGTCGGACGTGGAAAGGACCATGCCGCTCACATTTGTTGAATCGTCAATGATCGAACGCACTTTAGCCCATGTCGGCCCGACTTCCGTAACAATACCGACAAGACCGCTCCCCGCCAGAACATTCATGTCAACTTCGATTCCGTCTGCACTGCCTTTATCAATCGTAAATGTGCTGAACCAGTTTCCGGAATCCTTTCCGATCACATGAGCTGCCGTTTTCTCATATTCTGCATAATTCTGGTCTAACTGATACAGTTCCTGCAGACGCTCATACTCGTATCTTTCTTCCTGAAGATAATTATTTTCAGTCGTAAGTGCATCAATCTGTGCCTGCAGATCCTCGTTTTCACTCCGAAGCTGCTGCATAGTCGAAAAATTATCTTTCATATCCCCCAGCCATCCGCCAATATGATTGATTCCCTGCTGCAGAGGGATAACTGTAATATTCGCCAGGACCTTAAAAGGGCCGGACGCATGTTCTGAAAATGACGAAAGTACCATCATAAGTGCGCAGAACAAAGAAAGCCCTAGCAGAATATATCTATTTGTATGTGATGTCTGATTCTTTTTTTTCATTATCTTAACCACCTGTAATCTTCATCTAACATAGAATACGTAAGACGTTTATAATAACTGCGATCAGAAATGATCTTTCTCAGTCCTTTTACGACACAGAGTTCAGGTTCATGTACTGTGAGGACAGGAAGACCGATACTCTCCATGAGATATGTAGAGAGTCCCCTCAGATTTGCCATTCCTCCGGTAAGGCAGATTCCTTTCTTTTCGATTGCCCTGCGGACATCCGGCGGAGTTCTCTCGATCATGGATCTGATCGCACGCACGCATTCTTCCAGCAGTTCTTTCATTGCAGCCCTGACCAGACTGATTGAAATATCTGTCTGCGCCGGCACTCCGGTGACAAGATCCCTTCCGGATACAGTAATGGCACTGTCTGTGCTCTGGTCAAACACCCCGAATTCCCTGCGGAGCTTTTCTGCCGTAAGTATTCCGATCATAAACTCCCGATTGTGCCGGACAAGATCGGCAATCGAGGTGTCAAAATTCTCCCCTCCGATCTTGAGCAGACGGTTCATGACCATGCCGCCCTGTGACAAGACAGAAAGTTCCGTCGTCCCGCCGCCAAAATTTGCGACAAATATCCCTTTCTCGCCGATCACATCCATACCGAATCCAACGGCATCCGCCAGCCCTTTCTCTACGATCCGGACAGATTTTGCCTTTGCTTCCGAGTGAAAGACCAGATCATAAAAGGCTTTCTTCTCAACTTCGGTCACATCTGTCGGGACAGCCACTACATATTCTGCTCCAAACACAGAACGGCGTTCTGTTCCCAGCAGGTTCCCGAGCAGATACTGCATGTCGTCAAAATGTGCGATGACTCCGCTTTTCATAGGAAAAACAACCCTAATATCTGTCGGGGCTTTTTCGAAGATATCATAGGCTTCGTTTCCTACAGCAAAGATATACTTCTTATTCTTCATCGCAATGGCATCTTTCTCACGCCATATCCGGTCATTCTTTTTATCAAAAACCTTGATCTCATACGTGCCAAGATCGAGGCCATAAACCTTCCCCGCCATAGTAAAAACCACCCCTTACCAATTTACGTTCGACGGTCAACTCCCTTTTTACTGAAAGAACCCCTTTTCTTTCATGCTGACAAAACAATTATTTCCTATAATAATATGATCGAGAAGTTCTATCCCGATCATCATACCCGCTTCATAC
>DYCJ01000145.1 GCA_019418195.1 Clostridiales bacterium
AAAATGATACTCGCATGTCATAACATTGAAAAATCTTTCGGCGACCGTGTGATCGTCCATGAGGGTTCTTTTCATATAGAAGAAAGAGAAAAAGCTGCCCTGGTCGGCATCAACGGCGCCGGTAAATCTACTATATTAAAAATGATCATGAATGAGGAGCCGCTTGACGGCGGGGATATCATTCTCGCTAAAGGGAAAACGATCGGTTATCTCGCCCAGCACCAGAACATGATCCCGGATGGTACGATCTACGAGGAAGTGCGTTCTGCAAAAGCTGACATCATAGAGATGGAACAGCGGATTCGCTCGATCGAGCTGGAGTTAAAATCTCTCTCCGGAGAGGAACTGGAAAGCCGTCTCGATACATACAACCGTCTGCAGTCCGAATTTGAGTCGCGTAACGGGTATGCCTGCGAAAGTGAGATCGTCGGCGTTCTCAAAGGCCTTGGCTTTGCAGAGGAGGATTTCAGCAAAAAGACAGATACCCTTTCCGGAGGTCAGAAGACGCGCGTGGCGTTGGGAAAGCTGCTGCTCACCAATCCGGATATCCTGCTTCTGGACGAGCCCACCAACCATCTGGATCTGAATTCCATCGCATGGCTTGAGACTTATCTGATCAACTATCCCGGAGCTGTTTTTATCGTATCCCATGACCGCTATTTCCTGAACCGTGTAGTAACCAAAGTCGTAGAGATTGAAAATGGTGAAATCCGGATGTATATGGGTAATTACAAAGCCTACTCGGAAAAGAAACAGCAGCTCCGCGATGCCCGCCTCAAAGAGTATTACAACCAGCAGAGAGAGATCAAACATCAGCAGGCTGTCATCGACAAACTGAAATCCTTCAACCGTGAGAAATCCATCCGCCGTGCGGAAAGCCGTGAGAAGATGCTGGAAAAGATCAAACCGGTAGAAAAACCGGTGGAAGTCAATACAGAGATGCATTTCACTCTTGAGCCGTCCTGTGTCAGCGGCAATGATGTTCTGACCGTAGAACACCTTTCGAAGCAGTTTGACGGGCAGGTGCTTTTTCGCGATGTCAATTTTGAGATCAAGCGTGGAGAACACGTTGCAGTGATCGGAGACAACGGGACCGGCAAGACAACACTTCTGAAGATATTAAACCAGGTACAGAATGCGGATACCGGTTCCTTTACACTTGGAGCAAAAGTCCAGATCGGGTATTATGATCAGGAACACCATGTGCTCCATGATGAAAAAACGATATTTGAGGAGATTTCCGATGCCTATCCGACACTGAACAACACACAGATCCGGAATACGCTGGCTGCCTTTCAGTTTACCGGAGATGAGGTATTCAAAGAAATCCGCTCCTTGAGCGGCGGAGAAAAAGGGCGTGTATCCCTTGCCAAGCTCATGCTTTCCGAAGCGAACTTTCTGATCCTGGATGAGCCCACCAACCATCTGGACATCGCATCAAAGGAAATACTGGAGGAAGCTCTCAACAACTACAGTGGAACTGTCCTTTATGTTTCTCATGACAGATATTTCATCAACAGCACAGCCTCGAGAATCCTTGAACTGGTCAATCAGACTTTTGTAAACTATATCGGAAATTACGATTATTATCTGGAGAAAAAAGAAGAACTCACCCGTGCTTACGCATCAGGCAGTATTCCCGATTCTTCTGCTGCCGGCGGAAACACTTCTGCTTCTCCTGCTTCTTTGCAGAACTCCGCCGGCACTGCCTCTCCAGGTTCCAAGCTCAGCTGGCAGGAACAGAAAGAGCAGCAGGCAAAAGAACGCAAACGAAAAAATGATCTCAAGAAGACCGAGGAAGAGATCAGCCGCCTGGAAGACCGGAATGCACAGATAGATCATGAAATGACTCTTGAAGAAGTCTACTCCAATTCCGTCAAATGCCAGGAGCTTGCAGAAGAACACACGTCGAATGAGAAAAGGCTGGAAGAGCTCTACGAGATGTGGGAGACGCTGGCTGAGTAAAATTCGTATTTATTTTTTCTTCCTGCACATAGGATACCACAGGGCAGCCGTCACAAAGCTGCCGACCGCCAGTCCGCCTGCAATAATACAGCTAAGATACTCTGCCATTCCGGACGCAGTTGTAAATACTCCTACAAAGCAGATCACTGCGATCACGGGATGGCAGATGAGCCACAGGGCATTGACGCATGCAATAACATATTTCATCAGCCTGATATTCAAACAGTAAAATATTAATGGAACCATATAACTCCCTCCGCACATCATAAGGTTGAAATACATCCCGGCACTTCCAAACCGCGTGCCATTCCCTATTTTCGCAAGCGGCGTGAGCGTTACTGCAATAAGCTCACAGCAGAACAGTACAGCCGCTATCGTTGTCCACAGAATTACGCTTTGTTTTTCTTTCATGATATTCTCCCCTTTCCTCCTCATCTTCTAAATTTCCATCGGATTTTTTGTCTGAATGTATCATAACAGAAAAAGCAGGTAATATTACGGAGCTGTCATTTCCGGTATATCTGTATGTCATTTTTGAACGTATCGGATGCTTGCCTGCTGTGTTCAGAAGAATTATACTGTTATTAAGTACAAAGATCTGGAGGAATATACTATGCTATCTATCGCCATCTGCGAAGACAATGTCCCGGTACAGTCTCAGCTTGAAAACTATATACACGAACTGTTCAGCAGCTGCCCGGTGGAGATCTTTTCTTCCGGCGAAGAGCTTCTCTCCGGCCTCGAGGGGAAAGAACGCGGCTTTTCAATTTATTTGATGGACATCTCCCTTCCAGGCATTTCCGGAATTGAGACAGCAGCATCCATAAGAACGCGCGACCCGTATGCGCTGATTCTTTATATCACCAATTACAGGGAGTATGTGTATCAGGTCTTTGAGACACTTCCCTACCGCTTTATCCTCAAACCTGTCGACAAGAGCGTATTTCAGAAAGCATTGTCTGACGCCATGAGCTACTGTACGGACCGGAATAAAATGTTTCTCTTCCACATTGACAGGACGCAATATCAGATCCCGCTGCAGGAAATCGTATATTTTGAGTCACATCTGCGCCGCATCACACTCCATACCCAGAAAGAATCCTATACATTCTATGGGCGGCTTCAGGATCTGACTGCCAGACTCAATCACATGTTTTTTGTACGGACGCATACTTCTTACATTGTAAATATGGAGTACATACGTGCTGTCCGCGAAACGGAAACAGAACTACAGAACGGTGAGCGCATACCCGTCAGCCGGAAATACCGTGCTTCTGTCCGCGCAGAACATCTAAAATATATGAAATGGAGAACGATGCAATGATATATTTGACAGATTATGATATTTATCTAAATACCTTTTTCTGCCTGATCGACATGATCGTTATTATGGAGCTCCGGGAGCGCATATACGGACGTATTGCTCATCTGCGAGGCATGTGTATTGCTTTGTCCGCCGCACTCGCAGTGCTGATGATGATTCTGCCGGAATCATACAGAAACACTTACTTTACCCTTCCTGTCAGCATGGTCCTGCTCCCCTTCTATCCGAAAAATTTTAAGAAGAAACTGCTGTTTGAAGTCTGTCTGTTTTCAAGCGTCTTCACTTATATGATGGCTCTAAATGACATTACAAACATGGCTCCCCGCTTCAGCCAGTGGGGGATAACATATGTTGCCATTTTCCACGCAGGTCTCTGGGTACTTCTGTTTGTCGTCCTGAGGCTGTGCAGAAATATAGATACATACATTCCTCTGTCATTGTGGTTTATCTTCCTCCTGATACCAGTCTGCATCTTTGCAAGCTCAGCCGCCCTTATTCCTCTTTTGGGCAGCAGCCACTTGTCGAGACCAGAATCCGACCTGTTACACCTTGTCGTTCAGACGACGTTTTTGTTCATTAATCTTGCACTTTTGGAGTTTTTGCGGAAATTTACAGGATACTTTCAGAAAGAAAAAGAACAGAGTCTTCTCAGACAGCAGCTCCAGTATCAGGAAAGCCATTATCAGCACTTGATCCGTTCAGCCGAACAGATTCAAAAGATACGCCATGATATGAAAAATCATCTGCAGACGCTCTCAATCCTGTATGATGAAAACAAAACCGGCGAACTGAAGGAATATCTGCGCCAGACTTACGAGCTGCTCGACCATTCTGAACAGGTCATATCAACGGGCAATCCGTCCTTTGACGCGGTCCTCAATATCAAACTGGCTGAAATGGGTAAAATCGGCATTTCATGCTCTCCCGATCTTTCAATTCCACGTGGATTAGATTTTCCCTTCTCCGATACAGTGACCATACTGGGAAATCTGCTCGACAATGCAATTAATTCATGTACAGACGCCTCGACCATATCCCTCTCAGTCACATGGCAGCAGGGGACACTTTTCCTTCATATGGAGAATCCATGTGCATCTGAAAAAAAACTCCCTTATGGGATCGGAATGAAAAATGTGGAAGAGACAGTGAAGAAATACTCCGGTACTCTGCACACAGAAGTAAAAGACGGAAAATATATAACTGATATCATACTCTACAGAATTGGGATAAGCCGCGCAGAAAAATAGAATCGCAACAAATAAAGTTTCGTTCTTGATCTTTCAACTTGAAATTCGATCTACTTGAAATTCAATCTTCAGATTGGAAAAAAGCAGCCGTGAGATATGTATTGTGTACACTAACAATACATACCTCACGGCGGATATTTTATAAATCTACCTCTTATTTCCCATACAGAACACTGCTACAACTCCCGGCCCTGTGTGACTTCCGATCACGGTACCGATATTATTGATCAGTATATTATCGATCCCCATTTTTTCGCGAACAAGTTTTGCCACGTATTCCGCATCATCGATACAGTCGCCGTGAGTGATCATAATGATATCGTTATCCCATCCTTTGGACTGCTCCACAGCCATATCAACAATCTTATTCAGAGATTTCTTTCGTCCTCTCTCTTTTCCGATTACCTGGAGCTTTCCGTTGTCGTCCATATGTATGATGGGCTTGATCTGTACAAGTGTCCCGAGCACGGCTGTTGTCTTGGACACGCGTCCGCCCCTGTGAAGATGGTTCAGGTCATCCACTGTTACATTATGGCAGACATGCAGCTTGTTTTCTTCAACCCATCCGGCAAGTTCATCGATGTTCATGCCTTTCTCTTTCTGCTGGAGCGCTTTATAAAGCAGGAGCGCTTCGCCAAGACATGCACAAAGTGTATCGATCACAATGACTTTTGCCTCCGGATATTTTTCCTCTAACATCTCTCCTGCGATCTTCATGCTGTTCAGCGTACCGCTCAACCCCGAAGAAAACCCGAGGTGAAGGATGTCTTTTCCTTCTTTGATATAAGGCTCGAGCTCTGCCGCCGCCTCTTCCGGATTCACCTGGGAAGTTGTAGACATCTTCCCTTCCCGGAGTTTGTCAAAAAATTCTTTTGCAGACAGGCCTTCCATGTCTGTATATGTCTCGCCGTCGATCGTATATTTCAATGGAATTACGGGAACATGTCTTTCTTCAAGCCATTCTTTTGGGACATCCACCGTACTGTTTACTGTGATCACATAATCTCTCATCCTGGTATTCCTCCCTGATCGTTCTGATTTTTTTCACTTTTTAATCATACCACCTTTTATGCAGTTTATCAAAATATTTTAACATTTTTCCCGGAATGTTAAATAACAGTCCTGCTTTATACAGCCTGACTGTTATTTATGCATTCGCTGATCCAATTTTACACGCTGTCAATTCAGTTTGATGTTCATATAGTTTCGTCCTGACAATGTCTTATTAAATATAAGGAAACACAGCACAAGGATACAGCCTGCAATAAATCCGTACAGGTCGAACAGGGCAGTCAGTATGAGAAGCATGAGCCTCATAAATTTAAGCGCATACCCGAGTTCGAAGTTCGGCTGCGTATAATTTGCAACAGCGACAAACGCCATATAAAGCATGACTTCACTGTTGAACCAGCCTGACTGGACGGAAAATTCTCCCATGACAATTCCTGCGATCACACTGAGCGGCGTACTGAGCATGGTCGGGGTATTCATTGCTGCGAGACGCAGGCCGTCGATTGATATTTCCAACAGAAGGAACTGAAATATCAGAGGAATATTTACCGTATCGCGCACTGCTACAAACTCAAATACATCCGGAAGCCATTCAAGATTCTGCATAAAAAGCAGATAAAGCGGGGTAAAAAATACAGTGGCAATGGTAATGAGCGTTCTTGTAGTTTTCAGATATACCGCCGTAACAGTCGGGAAATAATAATCGTTCGCTTCTTCGATCATATCCAGGACTGAGGTAGGCAGAATCATGGCGGACGGCGAGTTGTCAACCAGAAGGATCACCTTGCCTTCGAGAAGACATGCCGCAGCGGTATCCGGTCGTTCTGTGTACTTGAATTTCGGGAATGGATTGAACCACTTTCTTTTAAAGAGAGCTTCTGCAAGACTCTGCTGATTCATCCGGAGGTCACCAAGCTGCAGGCTCTCAATTCTTTTTTTCAGATTGTCCAGAAGCTCCCTGTCGACCCGGTCGCTCATATAGCAGACAGCGATATCTGTGCGGGAAGCCTGTCCCGCCTCCGTCATCTCCATGATCAGATGGGGATCCCGTATCCTCCTTCTCATAAGAGCTGTATTGAATACGATCGTCTCTACGAATCCGTCCCTCGATCCGCGCAGAGATTTATCCTTATCCGGTTCATCCACGCTCCGTGCGGGATAGGTACGGC
>DYCJ01000146.1:0-4054 GCA_019418195.1 Clostridiales bacterium
CCTTTGTCCCCCACCATGACACTCCCTTTGCAGACATGCCCGGGGGCACAGTTGAGCTGACTGTCTATATGCTCGGTCTGATCCGCCTCCTGCTGCCGCGTGTACTGCTTCCCGCCACTACTGCGCTCGGCACTATCGATCCCGAGGGCAGGGAAAAGGGCATTCTGGCAGGAGCAAATGTCGTCATGCCGAATCTCTCGCCCTTACAGGTGAGGGAGAAATATCTGCTCTACGACAATAAGATCTGCACCGGAGACGAAGCCGCCGAAAGCCTGAACCATCTAAAAGAACGGATGGAAAAGATCGGTTATCACATTACAGTGGACCGGGGCGATTCATTGAATATCTAAAATCAAATTACTGAATCTAAAAAAGGAAATAACGTAAATTTTTACTGAGGAGGAATGTACAATGTATGACGTAAATTCAAAATGCGCAGACGATTTTATCAACCACGGGGAAATTCTCGAAACTCTTGCATACGCAGACGAGAACAAGGAAAATATCGAACTGATCGACTCAATCATCGAAAAGGCGAAGAAAAGAAAAGGGCTCTCCCACAGGGAAGCATCCGTACTTCTTGCCTGTCCCATCGAGGAAAAAAATCAGGAGATCTACAAACTGGCAGAACAGATCAAGAAAGATTTCTACGGAAACCGCATCGTGATGTTTGCACCTCTTTATCTGTCCAACTACTGCATCAACGGCTGTACCTACTGTCCGTACCACGCAAAAAACAAACACATTCCAAGGAAACAGCTCTCTCAGGAGGATATCCGCAGAGAAGTCATCGCACTTCAGGACATGGGACACAAGCGTCTCGCACTGGAAGCCGGTGAGGATCCGGTAAGAAATACGATGGACTACTATCTGAAATCCATTGAGACCATCTACAGTATCAAGCACAAAAACGGCGCCATCCGCCGTGTCAACATCAACATCGCGGCAACGACTGTTGACAATTACCGCCTTCTTAAAAAAGCCGGGATCGGGACCTACATCCTCTTCCAGGAGACCTACCACAAAGAGAGCTATCTGGAGCTCCATCCGACAGGTCCGAAGCATGATTACAATTACCACACAGAGGCTATGGACCGCGCTATGGAAGGCGGCATTGACGACGTGGGATTAGGCGTCCTTTTCGGGCTGGACAAATACCGCTATGAATTCGCAGGTCTTCTGATGCACGCGGAACATCTGGAAGCTGCCTTCGGCGTAGGCCCGCACACGATCAGTGTGCCGAGACTGAAGCATGCGGACGACATCAATCCGGATGATTTCGACAACGGCATCGATGACGACACATTCGCAAAAATCGTTGCCTGCATCCGTATCGCTGTTCCGTATACCGGCATGATCATCTCCACAAGAGAGAACCAGAAGACAAGAGAGCGTGTCCTGCATCTCGGCATCTCCCAGATCAGCGGCGGATCCAGAACAAGCGTGGGCGGATACTGCGAGCCGGAGCCGGAAGACGAGAAGTCCGAACAGTTTGACGTCAGCGACAACCGTACACTGGACGAAGTCGTCCGCTGGCTCATGGAGATGGATTACATCCCGAGCTTCTGCACCGCATGTTACCGCGAGGGCCGCACCGGGGACCGGTTCATGTCACTGTGCAAGAGCGGACAGATCCAGAACTGCTGCCATCCCAACGCACTGATGACGCTCAAAGAATATCTGATGGATTATGCGTCACCTGACACTAAAGCGATCGGTGACAAACTGATCGAAAAAGAAGTACTCAATGTGCCAAATGAGAAAGCACGTGCAGTTGTACTTGAGAATTTAAGACTGATCGAACAGGATAACCGAAGGGATTTCCGGTTCTGATTAACCGGAAACGGGAAAGGGGACGTAGTAAAACCGAGTTTTACTACGTCCCCTTTCCCGTTTTTTATAAACAGCGTACATATCTGTAACGCCATCTCTGCCCCCGGCTCATATGTCCCAGCGCCGCTTTTCTGAAACGAGTGTAAAGTTCTCTCATTTTTGTCCAGTCTTTCTTTTCATCATCAAGATGATAAAACAGGCTCTCCATCACGCAGTTATACATCCACTTCCATTCTTTTTCTTCCAGTTCAGGGTACACTTCATACAGCCGTTCTGTCAGCTCTTCTTTGAAAGGCTCCGTCAGCTCTGTCCCCTGAAATGCCGCTGTCTTTATGACAGCCGCGTACATTTCCCGTATTCCTTCCCCGCCTTTTTTCTTCCGGAACCGCTGTTCCCGCCGGGCCGCTCTCACCGCTGCCTGCCCGAAGAAAAGGACTGCACACACACCGGCTGCAATGCATATCGGAAGCAGGACAGGAAGTACATCATACATGACTCTTTCTCCGACCGGCTCTTCATAATCCGAGCTTGCCGCCGGAGGCTGTCCGGTCACGTTTTCCGGTGCAGGAGGTGTATGCTCCATATCTGTCCACTCGCCCGTCTCTTCATCATATACCTGACACCACGCATGCCCCATTTCTCCTGTGATCTGAGCCTCATACTGTCCGACTTCATTCTCGTGAAATGCAGATGCCGGAACAGCATACCCTTCTACATACCGTGCAGTATACCCGCAGTACCGGTACATAAGGGTTGCTGCCGTAGCAAAATGAACACAAAATCCTTTATGGTTCTCGAAAAGAAAATAATGCAGGAATTCTTCTCCCGCCGGCGGTGCGCCGGGTGCCGTGTCATAGACAGCGCGCTGATGAAGTTCCCTGCTGATCCCGGCGCTTACCTCCTCCATGGGCCCGCTGCTCCATTCGCTGCACAGAGTATCCAGCATATCTCCAAGTTGAAGCGGGTAAGAATAAGGCGCCCATTCTGAACGCATTTCGGCCACCTCTGCTTCCGTGTACTCCTCAAGGGGATATGCCTGCGTCATACGCCATACATTATCGGAATAGGCTGTACCCCAGCTTTCCGGGAAATACACTGTACTTTCCGGTTTTTCATCCAGCACAAGGGTGGACATACCTTCTGTCGAGGGGACAAAAGAGGCAATGCTTCCCAGATCCGTCACCCCCTGCATCTCTGAAAACGGTCTGTCAAAAACTTCCGCCCCGGCAGTATTCTCCTGCTGAAGACTATCCTGAAGCGGATCATATAAATCCGGATCTTGCTGCTGGAATCCACTCTGAACCGTCTCATCTGTCAGCATCTCTTCAGAATCCTCATCAACCGGAAATTCATCCGTCTGATCCGGCTCCTCCCCCGTAAAATCCGTCCCTGATATTTCAGTCAGCAGATCCTGTATTCCACCCACTACCTCGGTCGTAAGCGTCCCCCGCACCTGAAAATAAAAGCTGTCTTCCGTTTCTCTCCCTGTATCCAGAAATAAACCTGCCTGCCAGGACAGGACAGCCAGTACTGCACAGACTGCTGTTGCTAGTACTGCATTTCTCCACACGAACAATCCTTTCCCTGTTCTGCCTGCACCGGGCGCTGCAGATGCAAAGTATGCCACGGCTCCGATAAGCAGTAACCATGACGGCAGTTCTGTCTGGAACCATCCTGCGCAGGCTGCGGCGATAAACGGTGTACAGATGATCAATCCTGCAAGCCATTTCCCTTTTCCTGACCTCTGTATCCACAACAAAAGCTCCAGGATCGGAACACTGATCAGCACAGCCACATAACTGAATGACCGATCCCCCGCTGTCTGCACAGAAAACAGTGTTTCAGAATTCTCCACGATCCACTCATACAGCCCGATGACCGTATCCCTGCTGTACCAGAGAAGTACCGCAGCCGCAGCGATGCCGGCGATCACCGCTATTGCGCCGAACCTCCTGTTCAGTACTCCCGTCAGCACCACCACGACAGCCGTGATGCCATACAGACACACAATATCAAACGGCAGCCGGAACACAGACAGAAATGCGTTCCACCACAGAGCCATCAGGACACCCATGACCACCGACTGCAGGACAAAAAGAGACAGACTGCCTCTGTCCCTCTTCCGCGTGTCCGTTCCTGCCCGGTATACTTTTATCCCTGACCGTCTTCTTCCCATCATTATCTCTCCCCGCTGTCGATGTCCCCTTGATTTTGCCGCAGG
>DYCJ01000146.1:4064-5609 GCA_019418195.1 Clostridiales bacterium
CTTTCTGAATGTCCCGACAGGGCTGTATTTCCATAAGATTCCAGATCATATCACAGGCACTCTCCTCATCGGAAACGCGCCATCTGACCACCCGCTCATTTTTCTCCTCGTACCATGCCGCCATATGGATACATTTCTCTGACACAAGTGTGATCGAAAGAGAGGCCGCCGCCTCAAGCATCTTTGAAAATCCTTCCGCCGACTGATCTCCTTTCCTGTAGTCTATATAGATCAGGACCACACATCCCAAAGGGAAGCCGCGCTCCTTGATCATGAGCTTTTCTTCCCGCGCGCTCAGCTTCCAGTGGATATCTTTCAGAGAATCCTTCTCTCTGTACTCTCTCACCTGATAAATTTCTGACGGGTCATCCCCGCGCTTCTCCTGCGAAAACTCCTGGGCGTCCGCCTGAAATTCTCTCGTCCTCCGGGTAATCTCAAGGGGCATGAGTTCAAACACCGGCATGACCTTGACCTGTGCCGTTCTCTTCCATTTGACTCTTCTGTAAAATATGCCGAGAAAGTCATATACCTTTATACTGTCAATACTGACACTGACAGTTCCGCAGTATCTTGTATCAAATGTAAGCCAGACCGTCTCCTCCCCTTTTGGAAGAAGCACACCGCGAAATTTCTTTTTTACCCTCTGCTTCCCGCTGCTGTTACTGACCGCCGCTTGGAATTCATACCGGGTACTCATATGAGCCGACCGGTTTTTTACTGATATTCCGGCCTTGATCTTTTTTCCCTTTTCTCCAAGCGGAGGCACTCTCTCCAGATCCGGCACTGCATTTTTCCCTGTTATCATAAGATAAACACCGGATACTGCCGGATAAAGAATAAAGAACACAAGGATACCGGAAAGTACCGGTGCGTCATACATAAAAAACAAATATACGGTGACAAGAAGCACCGCCAGATACTCTGCCGTTCTTCTGATCATCTCTCTACCGCCTTGCCTTAAGTGCCGGCTTCTCCGTATTCTCGAGTATCTGCCGGACCGTCTCTTCAACCTTCACATGTGCAACTTTCGCTTTCATATTCAGAATGATCCTGTGCGCCGCCACACAGGGAAACACCTCTTCCACATCAGACGGAACTACATAGGCGCGGTTTTTCAGATAAGCGCATGCCTTCGCCATGGCAGTCAGCGCCACTGTGCCGCGCGGACTCAAACCAAGCTCCGTCCATTCATTTTCCCGAGTCGCCTTTGCCAGCTCTGCAATATACCGACAGATCCTTTCATGCATATAGACGCCTCTTGTCTCCCTGATCATATCCACCAGCGCCGGTGCGTCCAGGATCGGTATGATTCCTGCCGTCCGGTCCGTCTCCTGACTTCTGCGCATGATCTCCATTTCTTCCTCTACCGTAGGATATCCCATACTGACACAGATCATAAAACGGTCCAGCTGTGACTCCGGCAGAAGCTGTGTACCGGCAGAACCCGCCGGATTCTCCGTGGCGATCACGATAAACGGTTCTCCGGTCTTTCTGGTCACTCCGTCCACCGTCACCTGCTGTTCCTCCATCACTTCAAGGAGAGCA
>DYCJ01000146.1:5619-6691 GCA_019418195.1 Clostridiales bacterium
ACACATGACCGCGCCCGGCTGATATACAAACTTCCCTGTTTCTTTCTGATACACTGTGAAGCCGGTCAGGTCCGAGGGCAGTACATCCGGAGTAAACTGCACCCTCCTTGTTTCCAGGCCCATCGCTTTCGAAAATGCAAGAGCCATGGTCGTCTTTCCCGTTCCCGGTATATCTTCTATCAATATGTGTCCCCCGGCAAGGATCGCTGTCATGATCTTCGTCAGGACGTCCCTCTTACCTACAACTGCTTTCTCCACTTCATCGATCACGTGCTGCGCACTGTATCTTCTCTCCGGCATACTCACCCTCCTTTACCCCTCGAGACTGACACAAAGCAGACATCAGGAATCTGATTTTCTGCGCTCATCAAATCGGAAGTGTCTCTCCGACAATTACAATATTCTATTTGGTCGACGGCATGAATTTCAGTATCTCTGCCGCAACGCCCGAAAGCGGCATTGTCTGCAGCCATACACGCCCCGGTCCTGTAATGACGGTATTGAAGAGACCTTCCCCGCCGAATACCATATTCTTAAGCCCCGGCACGCTCTTGATCTCCATATTGCAGGTTGCATCCATCGCTGCCAGATATCCGGTGTCGATCACGATCTGCTGTCCCGGCTGCAGATTATATTCCACCACATGACCGTCAAATTCGAGGAATGCCGTTCCCTGACCGGAGAGTCTCTGCATGATAAATCCCTCTCCGCCGAATAAACCTGCTCCCAGCTTTTTCTGGAAGAAAACAGACAATTCCACGCTCTCCTCCGCTGCGAGAAAGCCGGATTTCTGAACGATCACTTCTCTGCCCGGCCCGATTTCCCACGGTCTGATCTGCCCCGGAAAACTGGAGGCAAATGCGATCATGCCGTTTCCGCCTGTCGCAGTGTACCGGTTCTGGAAAAGTGCTTCCCCTGCGAACATTCTGCCCAGTGCCTTTCCTATCCCGCCGTTTGAAGTTGTCTCCATCTTCATGTTCGGCGACATCCAGCTCATGGAGCCGCGCTCCGTGATCATCGTCTCCCCGTTCTCAAGATAGCAGATCACCACCGGTAGTTCGTTTCCTTTAAT
>DYCJ01000147.1:0-1954 GCA_019418195.1 Clostridiales bacterium
AAAATCTGCCCGCCAGAAATCTGTTCAAGTCCGGCAAGGCATCTGAGCAATGTACTCTTTCCGCATCCGGAGGGACCGAGCAGCGTAACAAAATCGCCCTTTTTTATCTCCAGATTGATTCCTTTTAATACGTGGTTATCTCCATAATATTTATCTATATTTTTAAATTCTATATAAGCCATTTTCTTATCTGTCCTTTCTGTCTTTGCCTCTCGACTGCAGGAAAAATGCACAAGCCGAAATGATCAGAGTTACGAGGAAAAGTATAACGATCACGGCACAGGTTCTCTGTCCGGATTTCTTCATTACATCATACAGGTACATCTGCGCTGTCATAAAATGTCCGCCTGCCAGTGTATTGATGATAACGAAATCACCGAACACAATAGCCATGGCAAGCATAACTGAGATCGTGACACCACCCATAATATTCGGAATAACTACGCGGAAGAACGCGTAAAACTTGCTTGCTCCAAGCATCTGCGCCGCCTCGATGAGCCTTGGCGCTCCCACACCGTTTAAGTTATTTCTGATTCCCTGATATACATAGGGAAGGATAACTACCATGTAAGTTGCCACGAGCATGAACATTCTGTCCCCGAACGGTTCCGGCGCACTGCTGTAAAGCGACAGCACACAGATCGGCAGGATAACGCCCTGGATTGCATACGGGATCGTACACAGGATCTGGATCATCTTATCCCATTCCGGATGATAGACAACGACTACATACATTGCCAGAAGTACAAACACTGTACAAAGCACGATCGGAACAATAGATATAATGACCGTACGTCCGACCGCCTGCCAGAACAGCGGATCCGTAAACAGTTCCGCATAGGCTCCCAGCGTGAAACCTGTCGGCATTACGTCGATCCACTCCTGGAAAAGGGAATAGATCAGCGTCATGATAAGCGGAAGAAGCAGATATGCTATGATTACGACAATCGCAATCTTTGATCCTACATTGCGTTTTTTCTTTTCAGCGTTCATCAGCGTCTTCCTCCTTTCTTCGGAGTCATCTTATTCTGCACAAAGATGGCAAGTACCATGAATACCATCATAACAACCGCAATCGCACTTCCGAACTCCGGTCTCTGGATGATATCTCCGACAAACTGCTCCGACAGACGGATCGGGAGCAGAGATACATTGTTCATGAGCAGCGCATATGCAGATGCATAAGCCGCCAGTGCATTTGCAAACAGCACGGAAAATGTCCCAAGGATACTCGGCATCAGCACAGGGATACCGACCTTTCTCCAGAATGTCACCCGGCTGCCGCCCAGAAGCGCAACCGCCTCTTTCCACTCTTTTCGAATCGAATCAAATGCAGGGATCAGGAGCAGCGTTGACAGCGGTATCTGAAAATATACATAGATCAGGAGCAGCCCCCACACCGAGTACAGTGGGAACTCTGCCAGAAATTCGATCCCGTAGTTTGCGCCGATCATTGTCATGACGCCGATGTTTCCGAACATGATGATGTATGCAAATGCCAGCGGCACGCCTGAGAAATTCGATACCATGTTCAGGATGCTCATAAACACCTGTTTCAGTTTTCCTTTTTCCTCGTGTACGGCTTTCGCGCCGATAAATGCCACGATCAGGCCGATGACCGAGGAAAGGACCGAGATGAGCAGACTGTTGATAATAGCCTGCTGATACAGCTTTCCGGTAAATATATTGATATAGTTATCGAGAGTAAAACCGATCTCTCCCCCTTCCGGGAAGAAGCTTCTGACGACCGTATAAATCACCGGTATAATCTCAAAGAGAAGACAGAGCAGTAAAAACGGCGCCAGCGCAAATAAGTATGTTTTCTTTTGTGTTTTCATGTCAACCTCACCTTTACATTGAAACGGACTGCCGCATCCTGTGCAGCAGTCCGGTCATCCGTCAACTCTTTCTTATTGAGCGTAAGCTACAACCTCTTCCTGCCACAGTGTTCCGA
>DYCJ01000147.1:1964-3393 GCA_019418195.1 Clostridiales bacterium
CCATGCTTCCTGGTCTTCTACCATTCTTGCATTTGCGTACTGGCTGTCATCCAGGAGCTTAGAAGCCACGTCTTCCGGAAGTTCCACATCTTCGCGGATCGGTGTTGCATAGCCTTTTGCAAGGTTAATCTGTCCTTCATCGCTTAAGATGTACTCTCTTGCAAGAGCAGCAGCACACGGATGTTTTGAATACTTATTGATGATCGTAGCATATCCTGTCTGGATAGAAGCCTCGGACGGGATAAAGACACTGAAGTCAGCATCCGGATTGTTCTCTACGAACTGCTCTCTGTAACCGAGGGCGTTGAAATCCCAGAGGAATGCCACTCCGACTTCACCTTTCTCAATACGTGCCTGAGTAAATTCTCCAAGGTCAAGTCTTCCCTGCTCTGCAATCTGTCTGAAATAATCAAGACCCGGCTGGATGTTGCTCTCATCTCCGCCATAAGCGATTGCTGCCGCAAGCACTGCATACTGTGCCTGTGTTGCAGCCTGCACGTCTCCGACTGCCACCTTATAGTCGCCGTTTAAAATGTCTTCAAAAGAAGTTGGTGTATCTTTTACAATCTTGTTGTTGACGATAACTGACATTGTCCCGTAATAACCGATGATCCAGTCTCCGTCGTCATCTTTTGCCCAGTCCGGAATAGAATCCCAGTAGCTTGTCTTATACGGGAGCGTTACATCCTGCTCTTCCGCTACCGGTCCGAATGCCTGTCCCACATCTCCGATGTCTTTTGTGGCATCTGTCCCCTCTGTCTCAAACAGAGAAATTTCTTCAGCAGATGACATGTCCGTATCAACATGCTCAATACCATACGTATCTGTGTACTCCTGCCATGTCTCACCCCAGTTTGCCCAAGTGTCAGGCATTGCCGCAGATGCAAGCTCGCCCTCTTCCTTTGCCTGAGCTTCGATTTCTTCCAGAGTCATGCTGTTGAGATCCACTGTTTCAACCGGCTCGTCTGAACCGCACCCTGCAGCAATTGTTGCTGTCATACAGACAAGCAGTATTGCACTTATTATCTTTCGTTTCATTCCTGTTCTCCCTTTACTTTCACTTCTTTGTCTTTCGAGTTACCGGGATACATTATATGAAAGAGATGTAAAATGCTCACCAGAAGACTGTTAATTTACTGTAAGTTCATGTTAAGTTTTATCTTTCTCGCCTCCGGCGTATTTGCCACGCCGCCTTCTCCTGTCTCTTTCAGAGAAATATGCATACTCTCTCCGACTTCTTTCATCGCGTCAATCACCTGATCCGGCGGGATTCTGCTCGTAATACCGGCAAGCGCCATATCCGCGCTCGAGACAGCATTCACTGCTCCGATAACATTCCGCTTGACACAGGGCACTTCAACCAGGCCCGCTACCGGATCGCATACCAGACCGAGCAGATTCTTAAGCGCCATGGCTGCCGCATGAGTGA
>DYCJ01000147.1:3403-6686 GCA_019418195.1 Clostridiales bacterium
TGAGTGATCTGTTCCGGGCCGCCTCCTCTGAGACATACAAGAGCACCCGCCGCCATAGCTGAAGCCGAGCCAATCTCTGCCTGACATCCTCCCGCCGCACCTGCGATAAATGCACGGGATGCTATGACCTGCCCGATACCTGCGGCTGTATACATTGCTTCCGTTATTTCAGTATCTGACGCCATCTTCCGCTTATATATAGGAAGAAGCACCGCCGGGAGGACGCCGCACGCCCCCGCTGTCGGCGCCGCAACGATCCTGTGCATACAGGCATTGGCCTCTCCCATCTCCAGCGCCTGGGCTATCACCTCAGATATAAAGCTTCCGCTCAGAGAATTTCCCTTCTCCAGATATTCCCGCATCTGGCCGCCCATGCCGCCCACAAGTCCGCTGCGGGATCTCTGATTTTTATCATAAGACTCGCCCGCTTCCTTCATCGCACGCCACATCTTTTCCATCATACGGAAAGACTCCTCTTTCGTCACTTCTCTGTCTTCCATATCCGAGTACTGTACCGCCTTCCAGAACGGAATCCCTTCATTGCCGCATCTCTGTACGATCTCCTCTAAAGATAAATACGCCATTACACTTCCTCCCCGCTGATATACGTGATACGTTCAATTCCCTGCATCTGCTCCAGCACAGAGACAGTTTCCTGCGAAACCGGCTGGTCTGTCTCTATGACCATCACTGCAAGTCCGCCCCTTTTGTCCCGATAGAGCTGGAGTGTCGCGATATTTACATTTTCCTCTGAAAGGATACCGGTCACTTCCGATACCATGCCCGGGCTGTCCTGATTTCGTATGATCAGTGTCGGACATGCCCCCGTACAATGTACGTCGGTATCATCGAGCTTGTCTATCATAATCCGGCCTCCTCCGAGCGACGATGCCTGGATTTTCGTAGTCCTTCCGGTCTCTCCTTCCACTCTGAGAACCGCCGTATTCGGATGTGCCCCGGAGAGACGTATATTTTCAAAGCTGAAAGCAAGACCTTCCTGATCCGCCAGTTCAAAACTGTCCGGTATGCGCATATCATCCGGTTTCATGCCAAGAAGTCCTGCTATAAGCGCACGGTCCGTTCCGTGCCCGCTTCCTGTCGCTGCAAATGAACCGCTCAGTCCGATCTCAGCATTGACCGGGCGCTCTCCCAGCAGTGTCCTTGCAGTATAACCTATTCTGACTGCTCCCGCTGTATGAGAGCTTGACGGACCTACCATAACTGGTCCGAGGATATCAAATATGTTCATAATCTTTCCCTCATCTTTTATGTCTGTTCTGATTATCATTTATCCGCTCCCTGCATACTGACAGATCGATATGCCTGGCGACGGCTGAACTATTATAGTTTAACAGATATCCTTTCCCGTTTGTATCACATACATGTAAAAAAAGCGTAAAAATCCGGACAGGATTTCTCTCGTCCTGTCCGGATTTTATCCGAATTCTTTGTATTAAACAGACTGCCCGCTGCAGTTTCCGGCCATTTGCTTATTCCTGTACTCCCAGCGTTGCCATCATAACAGCCTTGATCGTATGCATCCTGTTCTCCGCCTCGTCAAATACTTTCGACTGCTCTGACTCAAACACTTCGTCCGTCACTTCCATGTCTTCTATATTAAAGCGCTCTCCCATTTCCTTGCCGATCTTTGTCTTCAGATCATGGAACGCCGGAAGGCAGTGCAGGAAGATCGCACTGTCTTTCGCATTTGCCATAACTTCCTTTGTGACTTTGTACGGTGAGAGCTCCTTGATCCTCTTCTCCCACACTTCATCAGGCTCTCCCATAGATACCCACACATCCGTGTAAATAACGTCGGCATCTTTCGTCCCCTCTTTTACATCGGAAGTCAGCGTGATCGTGGCTCCGGATTCCTTTGCATACTCCTGACACTGTGCGACCAGATCTGCATTCGGGAAATACTCTTCTGTCGTGCATGCGACAAAGTCAAGCCCCAGCTTAGAGCAGGCTACCATCAGGGAATTACCCATGTTGTAGCGGGCGTCACCCATATAAACAAGTTTCAGACCCTTTAATGTGCCGAAATTCTCCCGGATGGTCAGCATATCGGCGAGCATCTGTGTCGGATGATACTCATTCGTCAGACCATTCCACACCGGCACGCCTGCGTATTTCGCCAGTTCTTCCACGATTTCCTGGCCGAAGCCCCTGTATTCGATTCCATCGAACATCCTGCCCAGCACCCTCGCTGTGTCCTCAATGCTCTCTTTCTTTCCCATCTGGGAACCTGTCGGCCCGAGATATGTAGTGCCCATGCCCATATCGTGTGCTGCGACCTCAAATGCACAGCGCGTCCTCGTACTGTCTTTCTCGAAGATCAGCGCCACATTCTTTCCTTTATAATTATCCACAGGCACACCATTCTTCTTTTTCTCTTTTACTTCTGCGGAAAGGTCGATCAGATAAGTGATCTCCTCCGGTGTGAAATCCTTTAATGTAAGAAAATTACGTCCTTTTAAATTCATAATACGTCCCTCGCTGTTCTGTAAATTTGCAACAATAGCACCCACAGTCTGCACATCCGCTTCAATGTATCTGTGCGTCGCTATGCAGTAATCTGTATGAAACATGACTTATTATACATGCATATGCATAAAAATGCAATAGTTGTGCATAATTTTACATTTGTACAGTTCAGGTATATTCTCTTAATTCCTCCGCTGTCTGCTGACTTCGAACATGAGCACGGATGCTGCCACCGCTGCATTCAGCGATTCAGCCTTTCCCTGCATAGGTATGAGAACAAAATGATCCGCGCATTCCGCCACTTCGTCTCTCAGCCCGTTCCCCTCATTTCCTATCAGGAAAGCGCAGCCTGTTTTATAATCTTCCTGGTCATATGCTCTCTTTCCTTTCAGATGAGCCGCATAAACCTTGATTCCTGCCGCTTTCAGTTCACCGATCGTCCCAGGCAGGTCATCCACGCAGAGGAACGGCATACGAAGCACCGCTCCCATCGTCGAGCGTACCACTTTCGGGTTATAAATATCCACACAATCACGGCTCAGGATAATACCCGTCACCCCCGCTGCCTCTGCAGTACGGAAGATCGTTCCCAGGTTGCCGGGATCCTGAAGATTATCGAGGACAAGCACGTGAGTGTGTCCCGGATCATCCCCAAGGATATCTGACATATTATATGTTCTTCTCTTCACGACAGCAAGTATGCCCTGCGGAGTCTTTGTCCCGGATACATGAGCGAATACCGGATCCGAAAGTATTTCCACCGCGGCAGTGTCCTCAAGGGATTCACACTCGCGCT
>DYCJ01000148.1 GCA_019418195.1 Clostridiales bacterium
ACAGCAAAAGGATACCTGAGGATCATGTTCTATGTCATGTCCTATTTTGTAGCAGGGCAGGCGTTCAACACGACGATGGTAGTGGGAATCTTCCGCTCAGGGGGAGATACCCGATTCGGCCTGATTCTGGATGTGAGTACCATGTGGGGATGCTCTATACTGCTTGGATTTATAGCAGCTTTTGTCCTTAAACTCAGTGTTCCGATCGTATACGTGATCCTGATGAGCGATGAGATCATCAAGATCCCGATCACACTGTGGCGATACCGGAGTTATAAGTGGCTGAAGGACGTGACAAGGACAGAAGTTCAGGAAACTGCAGGCTGAGTATATCAGGTCGATGGGAGTATGAAAGCGACAAAAGTCGAAAACCTGATTTAATATATGTACAAAAGCAGCCGCAGTGTGGTATACTACCTCATGTGGCGGTTTCTGGCAGCCTTTGTCAGAACAAGTCTTAGAAAGAAAGAAGGTTGTGAATCATGGCAGAAGAACAGAATACAAATGAATGCACAGAAGAATCCTGTGCGGGCTGTGCTCATGCAGATACATGCAGCAGTAAGAAGACAGACTTCCGCGAGCCGGCGAATATGTACTCTTCGATCAAGAAAGTGATCGGAGTTGTCAGCGGCAAGGGCGGGGTTGGAAAATCACTTGTGACAGCGTCTCTTGCGAGAATGATGAGAGAGAAAGGATATAAAGTCGGTATCCTTGACGCGGATATTACTGGTCCGTCTATCCCGAAGATGTATGGTGTCCACACGAAAGCGGGAGCGACAGAAGAGAATATTATCCCATGTACTGCGAAAGACGGCACAAAGATCATGTCTGTCAATCTGCTCCTGGAAGATGAATCTGCCCCTGTTATCTGGAGAGGACCGATCATTGCAAGCGTTGTGAAACAGTTCTGGACAGACGTTATGTGGGGAGAACTCGATTATCTCTTTGTAGATATGCCGCCGGGAACAGGGGATGTGCCGCTGACGGTATTCCAGTCCCTTCCGGTTGACGGTGTTGTTATCGTTACATCACCGCAGGATCTGGTACAGATGATCGTGAAGAAAGCGGCCAACATGGCAGAACAGATGAATATTCCGGTGCTCGGCATTGTGGAGAATTACAGCTATGTGAAATGTCCGGACTGCGGCAGAGAGATCAAAGTATTCGGTGAGAGCAATATCGAACAGATTGCTGCAGAGATGAGTGTTCCGGTACTCGGAAAGATGCCGATCGATATGGATCTGGCAAAAGCAGTTGAGGAAGAGCGCTTCTATGAAGTGACGAATCCGTATATGAATGATGCAGAACTTTAAAGCAGAGTATTGATGCTTTGAGGCAGAAGACTTCAGCCTGCAGCAAACAGTAAAGATACAGATTACAGTTTGTCTGCAGGCGTTTTGTTTAATAGGAAACTTCGTTCCCTATTAAACAAAACGCTCCGCGGGATGCGCACTCGCGCGAAGTGGATATTTGTCGCTAAAGCGACCGCGCTCGGCGCGAGAGTTCCGCAAGCGGAACTCTTTGCTCTTTCCGCGGGCAGCAGGCCGGGCGGAGATTTGATTTATGTCAGGAGGAAACACAGCATGAAAGAACTGGTAGAACACACAGAAGGGATCAACCGGCTGATGGCGCGGTACGGCGTCAAATTCGGGATTTATAAAGGCGGTGAATTCCACGAGCAGCTCTTTCCGTTCGATGCGATCCCAAGGGTCATCACCCATGATGATTTTCAGCAGCTTGAAAAAGGTCTGATCCAGCGGGTAGACGCGCTGAATCTGTTCCTGAGGGATGTATACAGTGAGAAGAAAATCATAAAAGACGGCGTCATACCGGAAGAATTTGTATTTATTTCCTCCGGTTATCTGCCACAGTGTGAGGGCATCACGCCGACGAAAAACATATACAGCCACATATCAGGCATCGATCTGGTGCTTGGAAAAGACGGAGAATGGTACATACTGGAGGACAACTTACGGATTCCTTCCGGCGCATCCTATCCTATGATCGCCAGAGAGATATGCAGAAGAGTATCGCCTGCTACATTCAGCAACAACTCTGTTGTAGATAACAGGAACTATGCGGCAATGCTTCGGCAGACCATGGACTGGGTGAATACCGGCGGGATTCCGGTCATCATGACGCCGGGGCGCTACAATGCGGCATACTTTGAGCACTCCTATCTGGCGGAGAGAACGGGCAGCGAGCTTGCCACCTGCACGGATCTGTTTGTGGAAGACAATTACCTGTATTACAGGGATTACCGGGAGAAGAAGCAGAAAGTGGGAGTGATCTACCGGAGGATCTCGGACGAATATCTGGACCCCATGACATTTAATCCGGAATCGCTGATCGGCATTCCGAATATTATGGACGTGTACCGCAGCGGAAATGTGGCTATCGTGAACGCTCCGGGAAACGGAGTAGCTGACGACAAGGGCATCTATTATTTCGTCCCCAAAATGATCCGCTATTATCTGGATCAGGAGCCGATCCTTAAAAATGCCCCGACTTATCTGCCATTCTACGATGAGGACAGAAAATATGTGCTCGACAATCTGGAGAAGCTGGTCATCAAGGATGTGGCGGAAGCCGGGGGCTACGGCGTGATCTTCGGAAATGAGCTGAGCAGTGAGAAGCTCTCGGAGATGAAGAAGCTGATCGAGAAAGAATCCAGACGTTTTATTGCCCAGGAAGTCGTTGATTTTCAGGATATGGAGGTCATGGAGGGGGAGGACAGAGTGCTCAGGAAAGCAGATCTCCGGGCATTTGTCCTGTCTGGCGAGACTACGCAGGTATGGCCCGGCGGTCTTACCAGATTTTCGAGGAATGCGGATTCATTTGTGGTGAATTCATCACAGGGAGGAGGATTTAAAGACACATGGGTATTATCTCAATGGAAAAAGTAGATCATCTGTACTGGCTCGGACGCTATACAGAGAGAGTTTATACAACGCTGCGGGGGTTCTTTCATATCTATGACAAAATGATCGAACAGCCGGAAGGGATTTATGCGAAATACTGCGAAAGGCTGAATATCCCGAATATCTATACATCTAACCGGCAGTTTGCTATGTCATATCTTTTCGGCGAAAACAATCCGGATTCCCTGCGCTCTAATATGGAGCGTGCCTATGATAATGCAGTGGTACTCAGAGACGAACTGAGCACTACGGTGCTTTCCTATGTACAGCTTGCATTGGACGCTTTTGAGGCTTGCAGGAAAACGACGGCCCCACTTCTCGAACTGCAGCAGGTGATCGATGATCTGCTTGCTTTCTGGGGAGGTGCAGACGATTATGTGGAACAGGAGGACTGCCGCAATATCCTGAAATGCGGGAAATATGTAGAGCGGCTTGACCTCTGTATGCGGCTTGATTATCATACGGAAAACCTGGAAAAAGAGTACAGAAAACTGTGTAACAGGCTCGGAAAAACAAATCTGGTTTACCATGAGGCAAGTCTGAACCGTCTGGAAGAGATCATACTGCGGGAGGAGCATCCGGAGCAGTACTACAGGGAAGCGCTGGGGTGCCTGGGCGCTCTGCTGGCATAGGTGGCCGATTTACAGCTGGCCAATTTAGAGGCTTGATTATGAGAAAATTAAAATTTAAGTACAGTATGGAACTGAAATTTTCATCTCCGGTGAGCAGACATTATTTTGCACTGCGCTGCGTCCCCGGGGATTCTTTGCGGCAGAAGATCACGGTGGCCGAATGCCGTGTGAGTCCTGCCGATTACACAAGTGCAGATAAAGACGGATTCGGGAACCTGAAGATCAGCGGCAGCTGCCGGAAATTACATGATACGTTCAGCTATCATGTCGCGGGTACAGCCGTTGTGCAGGGAATGACCGTGCAGAAATGTCCTCTTCATCCCATGTACCGGTATCCGTCAAAGTATACTGAACCCGGACCGGGGATCACTGCATTTGCAGAGAAAGTGTCACAGAAGTGTAAAAGACAGGGGACAGAGACAGCTATGGAGAGAGCAGTGTGCGCCATGCATGATCTGTATACCCGTTTTCAATATATCCCTGGCGTGACGGATATCGGGACAACTGCAGAACAGGCGCTCATGCAGGGAAAGGGCGTATGTCAGGACTATGCCCATATCATGATCGCAGTGATGCGTCAAATGGGAATCCCGGCAAGGTATGTAAACGGTCTGATGATCGGGGAGGGAGCCACCCATGCGTGGGTGGAAATTTATACGGACGGCGGCTGGTACGGTCTGGACCCGACAAATGACTGCATATCGATGATTACTATATCAAGCTCGCTCACGGGCGGGATTACGCGGACTGCGTGGTAGACAAAGGAATCTTTCTGGGAAATGCATCTCAGGAACAGAAAATATATGTGAATGTGGAGGAAATCAGTGATGGTAGAGACAGTAGTGTCAATGGAACTGCCGGTGGACGAGAAGCTGACGATCCGGAAAAACCGGATCATGCCGGCACATCCCACAGGGGATGAAAAGAGGATCGCGATCGTGACGGGGACTCACGGAGATGAGCTGGAAGGCCAGTTCGTGTGTTATGAGCTGCTCAGAAGGCTGAAGGCGGAGCCGGGATATCTGAAAGGAATTGTGGACGTCTATCCGGCGCTTAATCCTCTGGGGATCGATTCGATCACAAGGGGAATTCCCATGTTTGATCTGGATATGAACCGGATTTTCCCGGGCAATGAGGAAGGCCCCATGATGGAGTCTGTCGTGTACGGGCTCATGGAAGACCTGAAAGGCGCAGATCTGTGCGTGGATATCCATGCCAGCAATATTTTTCTGATGGAGCTGCCTCAGGTGCGGATCAATGAGCTCACGGCGGAAACCCTTGTCCCCCTTGCAAAGAAGATCAATGTGGACTTTGTCTGGGTTCATGCATCGGCCACAGTTCTTGAGTCCACTCTTGCTTACAGTCTGAACAGTATCGGAACCCCCACACTGGTCGTTGAGATGGGTGTAGGTATGCGGATCACAAAAGAATACGGATATCAGCTCGTGGAAGGAATCCTGAATGTGATGAAGGAACTGGGTGTCTGGGAAGGCGATGTGGGAGAAGTGCGGACTCCCATCGTATCTACGGACCGGGAGGTGGGATACCTGAACGCGGACAGTGCAGGGATCTATGTGCCCCATGTAAAGATCGGCGAACAGGTAGAAGAGGGAACGCTTCTTGGAGAGATCTTAAATCCTCTGACCGGGGATGTGGAGCAGTCGGTGACAGCGCCGATCTCAGGACTGGTATTTACAAGGCGAGAGTATCCGGTTGTCTACAGCGGCTCACTGCTGGGAAGAATACTGGGAAGCAGCGACAAAGAAAAGGAGGCGGATGACAATGCGGATGACGGAAATATATAAGCTGGGATCACCGTACCGGGAGGATCTCACCATCAGCGGCTACACTTTCGGACATGGGCGCAAATCAGCGTGTATCGTGGGAAGCATCCGGGGAAATGAAATACAGCAGCTCTACGTCTGCTCCCAGATCGTAAGGAAGCTGGAAGAGCTTGAGGCGTCCCACGCCATCGCCTCCGGCAAGGAGATTCTTGTGGTGCCTTCTGTCAACCATCATGCAATGAATATCGGCAAGCGGTTCTGGCCGGTGGATAATACAGACATCAACCGGATGTTCCCGGGATACGATCAGGGAGAGACGACGCAGAGAATTGCGGACGGCATATTCCGGACGGTAAAAGATTATGACTACGGCATACAGTTTGCAAGCTTTTACATGCCGGGAGACTTTATCCCACACGTCCGTATGATGGACACGGGCAGGCAGAACACCAGCCTTGCCGGGCTGTTCGGACTTCCCTATGTAGTGGTGAGAAAGCCAAAGCCTATAGATACGACCACACTGAACTATAACTGGCAGATCTGGGATACCAACGCATTCTCCCTGTATACGATGGAGACGGACTTTATCGACGAAGTGTCTGCCCAGCAGGCAGTATCCGCAGTGCTGCGTTTCCTGACCAGAATGGGTATTCTGAAATACAACAGCCATAACGGATACATCTCTACGGTGATCGGCGAGGAAGAACTGGCATCCGTGCGGACAGCTTCAGGCGGCATATACAGAAGACTGTGCCATCCCGGAGACGAAGTGCGGATGGGAACACCCCTTGCAGAGATTGTCCATCCCTACGAGGGGAATGTGATCTCCACGGTGCTTTCTCCGACAGAAGGGATCGTGTTCTTCACACATAAGAAACCCCTCGTGACGGAGAATGAAGTGATATGTAAGATCATACGCAGGCTGCATGCATAACGAAAAAAGTGGGGCTGTCGGAAAATAGATAGTCCCTTTTTCGGTCACGGTGATGATCCGTATTGCATGTCCCCGGGAAGAATTGAGAAATTCAGAGTTACAGACAGCATTCGCATAGATATTCCAGGATCGTATCAATTCCCATAAGATCAAAATTGCGATAGAGATTATTTAATTCATTCTCGTCTAACAGGGACAGACGCCGGCTTAGTCTGTCACGCTCTTCTTTTGTCGGAGTAAGCAGGATTTCAATTCGGTCCATGATTTCCAGATAACAGGCTTCTTTACTCATTTTTGTTTTCTCCGTTTCCTTCCTTAATAC
>DYCJ01000149.1:0-3903 GCA_019418195.1 Clostridiales bacterium
TGCGCAGCACGGCAGGAAGGTGCGAAGCGCCAGCCCGCGACCGAGAAGGAGCGAAGCGGAATCGAGGTGCGCAGCACGGCAGGAAGGTGCGAAGCGCCAGCCCGCGACCGAGAAGGAGCGAAAGCGGAATCGAGGTGCGCAGCACGGCAGGAAGGTGCGAAGCGCCGCCCGCGACCGAGGTGCGCAGTGCAACATGACGGATTCGGAAATGAGAGTTCAAGGAGGAAACAAGATGAAAGACAAGATTTTCGGAGTATTGCAGAGAGTCGGACGAAGCTTCATGCTTCCGATCGCAATCCTCCCTGTGGCAGGACTTCTGCTCGGAATCGGAAGTTCATTTACCAATGCTACTATGATCGAGACCTATGGCCTCGAGAGTATTCTGGGGGAGGGGACGATCCTGAACGCACTCCTTACGATCATGAGCAGTGCGGGAAATGTAATTTTTGACAATCTTCCGCTGATCTTTGCGGTGGGTGTGGCTATCGGTATGGCGAAAAAGGAGAAAGAAGTTGCAGCGCTTGCGGCGATGATTTCGTTCTTTGTTATGCATATCTGTATCAATGCGATGCTGGAAATCCGGGGAGATATCCTTGCGGACGGTACGATCGCAGAACACGTGCTGGACGGTACGATCACCAGTGTGTGCGGCATTCAGTCGCTGCAGATGGGGGTGTTCGGAGGTATTATAGTCGGACTTGGTGTTGCGGCGCTGCACAACAGGTTCTATAAGATCCAGCTGCCTAACGCGCTGTCATTCTTTGGCGGATCAAGATTTGTGCCGATCATATCTACGATCACTTATGTGGGTGTAGGTATCGTAATGTATTTTGTATGGCCTTTTGTACAGGACGGAATCTATGCTTTGGGAGGACTTGTCACAGGAACAGGCTACTTCGGAACGCTGATCTTCGGTATTATCAAGCGTGCGCTGATCCCGTTCGGACTGCACCATGTATTCTATCTCCCCTTCTGGCAGACGGCGGTGGGCGGTACGATGGAAGTGGCCGGTCAGGTTGTTCAGGGCGGACAGAATATCTTCTTTGCACAGCTTGCTGATCCGAATACAGTACACTTTAGCGCGGACGCGACAAGATATTTCTCCGGTGAGTTCATTTTTATGATCTTTGGACTTCCGGGTGCGGCTCTTGCAATGTACCGCTGCGCGAAACCTGAGAAAAAGAAACAGGCCGGCGGACTTCTTCTTTCAGCAGCACTGGCATCTATGATGACAGGCATCACAGAACCTATTGAGTTCTCCTTCCTGTTTGTTGCGCCGATGCTGTTTGTTGTACAGGTGATCCTGGCAGGTGCTGCCTACATGATAGCCCATATTCTTAATATTGCAGTAGGACTTACGTTCTCCGGCGGTTTCCTGGATCTGCTCCTGTTCGGTATCCTGCAAGGCAATGAAAAGACGAGCTGGCTGCTCATCATTCCGGTGGGAATCATCTATTTCTGCCTGTACTATTTCATCTTCAAGTTCCTGATCATGAAGTTCAACCTGAAGACTCCAGGAAGGGAAGATGACGATGAGGAGACGAAACTCTACACGAAAGCTGATTATCGTGCAAAACAGGGCGGGGGCGCAGACGGAAACGGTGCTCCGGCAGCCGGAGATGAGAAGAGTGTACTGATCACACGCGGACTTGGCGGAAAGAAAAATATTTCAGATGTTGACTGCTGTGCGACGAGACTCCGCTGCACGGTAGTGAAACCGGAACTGGTCAGCGAAAGTATCCTGAAAGCTACATCTCCGTCGGGAATCATCCGAAAGGGACAGGGCATACAGATCATCTACGGACCGTCAGTGGCAGTGATCAAATCCAACCTTGAGGATTATCTGGAAACCGCTCCGAATGAAGAATATATTCCGGACAATGAGATTGGAAATACAGATGCATCAGGTGAAGGTGATGCTGCTGCAGCGGACAACGGCGGGGGGCAGGCGGATAAAGCGTCAGGAAATACGCCAGCCGGCAGCGGACAGGTGAAAAAAGTCCTCTGCTCACCGGTCAGCGGGGAGGCGGCACCGATCACAGATGCATCTGACGAAGCCTTTGCAGGAAAGATGATGGGTGACGGATATATTGTAAGACCGTCAGAAGGTATGGTATATGCACCGGAAGACGCGACAGTATCGTTTGTATTCCCCTCGAAACACGCGGTAGGACTGCTCGGCGGTGACGGTGTAGAGTACCTGATCCATATCGGCGTTGACACGGTCAACTTAAACGGAGAAGGATTCGAGGCGTTCGTAAAAGACGGCGACAGTGTGAAAAAGGGTGACAAGCTGATCGGTTTTGATATAGAATATATAAAGGAACACGCGAAGTCGGACGAGTGTATTATCGTATTTACCAGCCTTCAGGAAGGTGAAGAAGTCCGGCTTGCAAAAGAAGGACCGGTAAATGCTCTTGATGAGGCGGCGGAGATTATTTCTTTTTAAGAGAGTTACTGAGCGGAAAGGTTATGAGAGGGTATGTATCGAATCATAAAGGTGCTGAACAACAACGGAATTCTTGTGTATCATAATGAGACGGGAAGGGAACTGATCCTGATGGGGAACGGGATCGGATTCGGAAAGAAGCCGACACAGCAGATTGAAAGTGTGCCCGGAGTGAAAGTATATTCTCTTGTCACAAGACGGAAACAGCAGTCAGTGCTCAAGGTTGTCAATGGGATACATCCCAGCTTTATCGAAGCGTCCGGACGTATCATAGAAGAGGCGGAAAAGGTCTTTAAAGAAGTAAATCACGAGATACTTCTTCCAATGGCTGACCATATTGCTCTTGCGGCAAAACGTGCAAAAGAAAACCGGCAGATTCCCAATCCGTTTACCCCGGATATCCGGGTGCTTTTTTCCAAGGAATATGCAGTTGCGATGCGCGGCCGGGATATCATCAAAGAGATGACGGGATACGCGATATCGGATGACGAGGTGGGATTTCTTACGCTCCATATCCATGCCGGACTGTCAGATGAGCAGGTGTCCGTGGCGCTGGATACGACGCGGATCATCAATGAAGGGATCCGGATGATCGAGCATGAATTCCGGCAGAAGTTTTCCGAAGATTCTCTGGCATATACCCGGCTGATGAGCCATCTTTATTATATGGTGGCACGCGCGAGGAACGGAGAATCTACCAATGTGGACTTCAATGATTTCATTTTCAGCAATTATCCTGAGACGGGGCGTGTTGCAGAGAAAGTGTGCACCTATATGAGCGAGACCCTGAAAGTGCCAGTGGGAAAGGAAGAAATCGGATTTCTCGCGATCCATATCCAGAGAGTAATCTCGCCTGAGACATTGTAGAATAAAGAGAATCTTGTTATACTGATCGGTGTATGGCGGAGTTTTGTCCGCTGTGCACCGATCAGTCTGTTCAAGGAGGGCTTATGTATAAAATACTTATCGTGGAAGACGACCTGCCCATGGCGCAGGCGATACAAAAAGAAATGAAGATGTGGGGCAACGAGGCGGAATATGTGCAGGATTTCCAGAATGTACTGACAACATTCACAGCATATGATCCGCATCTGGTGCTCATGGATATCACCCTGCCGTTCTACAACGGCTATCACTGGTGCAGCGAGATCCGGAAGATCTCCAATGTGCCGATCATATTTATTTCTTCGGCGGCGGATAATATGAATATCATCATGGCGGTCAATATGGGCGGGGACGACTTTGTGGCAAAGCCCTTTGATTTAAGCGTACTGACGGCGAAAGTCCAGGCTGTGCTCAGAAGGACCTATGACTTGGCGGGAAAGATCCCTGTTCTGGAACACAGAGGCGCAATCCTGAACTTGTATGACACGTCGCTTACCTATGAAGGGAAGAAGATCGATCTGACGAAAAATGAGTTCCGTATCCTGCAGACTCTGATGGAGAATAAAGGC
>DYCJ01000149.1:3913-6593 GCA_019418195.1 Clostridiales bacterium
CTGGTGAGCCGGGATACGCTTATGACAAAATTGGGGGAGACGGATAATTATATTGAAGAAAATACACTGACGGTCAATATTGCACGATTGAGAAAGAAGCTTGAGAAAGCCGGGCTTACGGATTTTATCACGACTAAGGTGGGCGAAGGCTATATCATCACACAGGATGCAGAGGGGAGATGAGAGAATGAAGCGCTTTTTCAGATATCTCTATGACTGCCGGTACGTGTGGCTGTGGGTGATGATAAGCGGAGCAATATTTGCAGGTGTATTTGCCCTGTATGGGATCCGGATGGAGGCGGTGTGGTACCCGCTTCTTTTATCTGCATTGTCCGGTCTGGTTTTTCTGATGCTGGGATTTTTAAGATACAGACGGAAGCATATGGAGCTTGAACGGCTGCAGCCCGGGGCTGCGCCGTGTGCAGAGTATCTTCCCCGGGCGGACAGCCTGACGGAGAGCGACTATCAGGCGCTTGTGCTCCGGGAAGAGGAGGCGAACCGCGCGAGAAAAGAAGAGTGGGACAGTGCCAGGAACGATATGAATGATTATTATGCCGTGTGGGTACACCAGATCAAGGCGCCGATCGCTGTTATGCGTGTCATGCTCCAGCAGGAGGATACCCAGGAGAACAGAGAGCTGTCGGCAGAATTATTCCGCATTGAGCAGTATGCCGAGATGGCGCTTTACTACATTCGACTCGGCGAGGGGGCTTCCGATCTGGTCATTCAGGAGTATGAGCTGGACGATATCATCCGGAAGGCGGTGCGGAAGTATGCCGGCCAGTTTATCCGCAGGAAGATACGGCTTGTATACGCTGGTACGGACGAACGCGTGGTGACAGACGAGAAATGGCTATCCTTTATCATTGAACAGCTCCTGTCCAATGCGGTAAAATATACTCCGGAAGGAGGAAATGTCACGATATCAGTGGATGATAAGAAAAAGCTTTCTGTCACGGACACGGGAATCGGTATTTCCCCGGAAGATCTTCCCCGGATCTTTGAGAAAGGCTACACCGGATATAACGGACGCCTGGGCAAGAAGTCTACCGGGATCGGACTGTATCTGTGCAGGACTGCAGCGGATAAGCTCGGGCACAGGCTGCTGGCGCAGTCGGAGCCGGGAAAGGGCAGCAGGTTTATCGTTGACCTGAAGACGTATTCACTGCAGGCGGAGTAGGCGGCGCTCTTATCCAGAGGCCGTCCGCTCACCCGCGCCGCCTGTGGATTCGCAAAACCGTACCTGCAGTACTAACTGCCGCATATGCGGCTGTTTTGCTCATCATGCGGCGCTCCCTGCATGCGTGAGCTAGTACAGTGAATAACAAATAATCAGCCATATCACTTGCCTGATTTTTCATCTGCGGCGTTGTCGTCAATCGCCGTAGCCACCGCTACGCCTCATTCCTCCGCCTTGCATATGAAGAAATCATTCTGCGTGATATAGCTATTCATTTATTTTTCACTGTACTAGTGTGACAATAGTGTCACATGGACCGGTCGGAATGTCACAGGATTCGATGTCGGCATTCCGGCCGGTTTTGTTATACTGAGTCCAGAAAACATGAAGGAGGTCAGTTTCATGACTGTTTTGGAAGTAAAAAATCTGAAAAAGATATACCGTACCCGGTTTGGCGGAACCCCGGTGCAGGCTCTCTCCTGTGTGAATTTTTCTGTGGAGGAGGGGGAATATGTGGCGATTATGGGGGAGAGCGGGAGCGGGAAGACAACGCTTCTGAACATCCTGGCGGCGCTGGATAAGCCGACGGAAGGTGAAGTCTGTCTGGACGGGAAACCGCTTTCGGGGATAAAAGATAAGAATATCTCCGAGTTCAGGCGGGACAATCTGGGATTTGTATTTCAGGAATTCAATCTTCTCGATACATTTAACGTAAAGGATAATATTCTCCTGCCGCTCGTACTCAAAGGCGAGACATACAAGGAGATGACGAAGAAGCTTATGCCGATCGCCAAAGAGCTGGGGATCGCACCTTTACTGGAAAAGTACCCATATGAGATCTCCGGAGGACAGAAACAGAGAGTGGCGGCTGCAAGGGCGCTGATCACAGATCCGAGGATCATTCTTGCCGATGAGCCTACAGGGGCGCTGGACTCCAGGTCAACAGATGAGCTTCTGGCATTATTTGCAAAGATCAACCAGAAAGGACAGACGATCCTTATGGTGACCCACTCGGTCAAAGCTGCGAGCAAAGCGGGACGGGTCCTTTTTATCCGTGACGGAGAAGTATACCATCAGGTCTACAGAGGAAATATGTCGGATGAACAGCTCTATCAGAAGATCTCTGACACACTCACGATACTGGCGACAGGCGGTGACAGACGATGAAGGGCGGATTCTATATCAGACTGGCAAAAGACGGGATCGTGAAGAACAGGAAACTATACTTTCCGTATATCCTCACCTGCATCTGCATGATCATGATGTTCTACATTATTTACTATCTCGGATTCTCCGCCGATTTTACGTCGGTGCGGGGTGGAGATATGCTGCAGTCCTTCCTCATGATAGGGGTGTTTATCATCGCGATTTTTGCCCTGATCTTTCTCTTCTATACGAATTCGTTTCTGATCCGCAGAAGACAGAAAGAGTTCGGACTTTACAACATCCTCGGAATGGGCAAACGCAATCTGGTCAAGATCCTCGTGTGGGAGAACATAC
>DYCJ01000015.1:0-7168 GCA_019418195.1 Clostridiales bacterium
GATAATGCGCAGGGAGTAGTTAGGTATAGATTTGGGCGGAGTGTCTCTGATAAATCTCCGCCCGGGGTTCTTTATATATTGTCATTGATGTATTACCGTTGATAAGGGGAGTGAGGTAATGCTTGATTTCAGGATGGAGACATTTCTAACTGTATGTCAGTGTATGAATTTCACACGTGCATCGGAAAAACTGAATATCACGCAGCCGGCAGTTTCGCAGCACATTCATTTTTTGGAGAAGCATTATAATACGAAGCTTTTCCGGTATGAGGGAAAGAAGCTGAAGCTTACAGGGGCAGGTGAGATTCTGCGCAATGCGTCTCTTACAATGATGCATGACGAGATCTCTATGCAGAATCAGATGCAGAAGACGGATGAGGAAGAGGAGATCCGCTTCGGCGCCACAAGGACGGTCGGCGATGTGCTCATGGGCAGGATTCTGGAGCGTTATCTGAGAAGATATCCCGATGCAAAAATCTGCATGATCGTGGATAATACACAGGAGCTTCTGCGAAAACTCGATGAGGGCACCATTGACTTTGCTCTTGTGGAAGGATTCTTCCAGAAGAATGAATATGACCATCAGAAGTATTCGGATGAAAATTATATTGCGGTCTGCGCACCGGACTATGTTTGGAGCGGGAAGAATGAAGGCGCTTCTGCCAGCTTTCGTGAGCCTTTGTTATTTGCGCAGGCAATATCTGTTGAGAATCTTTTTCATGAACGGCTGCTCGTGCGTGAAGAGGGATCGGGAACGCGTGAAGTGCTGGAGCGCTGTCTGGACGCCCAGAATTTCAGTATCCACGACTTTGACAAAGTGATGGAAGTCGGCAGTCTTCAGACTATCAGGGAGTTGACAAAAGCCGGATGCGGTATTACATTTTTATATGAAACTGCTGTGCAAGATGAGCTCAGAGAAGGAACCCTGAAGCGGATTCCTCTGAAAAGCTTTGAGATTTCCCATGAATTCAATTTTATCTGGAGACGCGGAAGCATCTATGCAGACAGGTATATGGAAATCTTCCGCAGATTTTCTTCATAGCAGGTTTTAATTACACATATATAAAGAAGGAAGTGAACTTAAGAGATGTTACAGGTAGAACATTTATCATATGACGTGGTAGAAGAAGGAAAACAGTCCGAGATTCTCTCAGACGTCAGCTTTACTGTAAATGACGGAGAAATGCTTGTGATCACTGGTCCGAACGGCGGTGGTAAGTCTACACTTGCCAAGCTGCTTATGGGAATAAACAAAGAGACAGGTGGAAAGATCATTCTGGATGGGCAGGATATCACGGATTACACCATCGATGAGCGTGCCAAGGCGGGCATCGGCTTTGCTTTCCAGCAGCCGCCTCGTTTTAAAGGAATGACGGTGCGCAGACTTTTGTCATTGGCAGCAGGAGAGCCGCTGGATGAGAAGACATGCTGCAATCTTTTAAGCAGTGTGGGGCTCTGCGCAATGGAATATATTGACCGTGAGGCAGACGCAACGCTTTCAGGCGGCGAGATGAAGAGGATAGAGATTGCAACGGTTCTTGCGAAACAGCATAAGCTCTGTATATTTGATGAACCGGAGGCAGGCATTGATCTTTGGAGCTTCTCCATGCTGATCAAGCGTTTTGAGAAGATCCACAAAGAGAAGAAAGAGAGTCTGATCCTGATTTCACATCAGGAGAGGATCATTCAAATGGCTGACCGGATCATGGTCATTTCCGACGGAAAAGTAGAATCTATCGGCGATGCGAAAGATATCATGCCGACACTGTTTGGTAATGAATTGGATTCCTGCGAGTGCAGGAGACAAAAGGGAGGTGAGCTCTATGGAGAATAAGCAGGCTAAAGTACAGAATGCAGGGTCGGACCAGATAAGAACAGAGCTCGACAAAGTCACAGAAGATGTGTTAAAAGTGATAGACTCCTACGGATTTAAGCAGGAAGGTGCCTACAATCTTAGACTGAACGGCATGGCAGTGTGCCACGGCGACAGCCGTCATATCCATATTGTAAAGAAAGAAGATAAGCCGGGGATTGACATTCATATCAGTGGTGAGGCAAAAGACGAACAGGTACACATCCCGGTTGTTATGAGCCAGGAGGGTGTAGATGTCGTGTATAATGATTTCTATATCGAAGACGGCGCAGATGTGACGATCATTGCCGGATGCGGTATCCACGGTGAAGGCTGCTCCGAGACTCGTCATGATGGTATCCATGCATTTCACGTGGGGAAAGGATGCAACGTGAAATATGTAGAGAATCATTACGCAGAAGGAAACGGTACAGGGCAGAAAGTCCTCAATCCGGTGACAAAGATCTATGTGGGAGAAGACTCCACATTTACACTTGAGACAACGCAGATCAAAGGCGTGGATTCCACGGAACGTGAGAATTACATCGAGCTTGCGGACAATGCGAAGCTCTTCGTGACAGAGAAGCTGATGACAGATGAAGGACAGACAGCAATCTCCAATATGGACGTAGAGCTGAACGGCGAGAATAGTTCTGCAAGAATTGTATCCCGCTCCGTCGGAAAAGGAACCTCCAGACAGGTATTCCACCCGAGGGCGATTGGAAATAACCGCTGCCATGCTCATGTGCAGTGCGATTCCATTATCATGGATACGGCTGAGATCAGTTCGATTCCTGAGATTGATGCAAAACACGTGGATGCGCAGATTATCCACGAGGCGGCGATCGGCAGGATCAACGACGAACAGCTTGTGAAACTGAGGACTTTCGGTCTCAATGAGGAAGAGGCTGAAGCCGTGATCATAGAAAGTTTCCTGAAATAGTGTGAAAATTAAGAAGCTCCTCTCATATGAGAATATCGTATGAGAGGAGCTTTTGACAGTTATCCTATTTGCACACGTCAATCCATTCTTTCGCTTTTGAATCCTGCTCCAGTTCTTCGTAGGTCAGCTCTACGGCAGAGTTCGCGCTTCCCGCAGCAGGGAACACAGTCTCAAATCTCTTCAGCGAAACATCCAGATACACAGAAGTGTTTTCTGGATTTCCGAACGGGCACACGCCTCCGATGGCGTATCCGGTCAGTTTTTCCACATCTTCCGGAGCCAGCATCTTTGCTTTCATCCCGAAGAAATGCTTGAATTTACTGTTGTCGATCTTCATGTCGCCTGCGGTCACGATGAGGATTGCGGCGTCTTTTTCCTTCGTATAAAACGAAAGTGTCTTGGCGATACGCGCCGGCTCTACTCCTACAGCCTGAGCCGCCAGTTCAACGGTAGCACTGGAGACGGGAAATTCGAGAATCTCCTTGTCAATATTGTTTTCCTTAAAATAGTTTCTTACAATTTCTACAGACATAATTATAACTACTTCCTTTGTTTCATTTTATCCAATTATAACAGGTATCGTACAACTTTGGCAGGGTTGTTTCATGAAAGATTTTTAAAAGTATAAGAAGATTGGATTTTATCGGGGGTTATACGTGTTATACAAATACGCGTATAACTCTCGACTTTTTATTCCTGTAGAGGTATAATGTCTATATAGTATAGGTATACTCCACCCATACGAAAAGGAGGACATTATGCCAGTAACTGAGAAAAAGTATCCGGATTGGGTTCAGAAGTATCGGACAAAGGGAACTACTGTGAAGAAAAAAGGAGATTCGTATTATCTCTATAAAAGGACATCCCGACGTGTGAAAGGGAAAAAGTATCCGCAGCCAGTCGATACATATATCGGCGTGATTACTCCGGAAGGAGTCATACAAAGTAATAAAAGAAAAATATCTTTAACAGACGCAGAAGTATGGGAATACGGATTTTCGAAAGCCGTCTGGGAGTTGTGTCCGGATGGTTGGAAAAAACCATTGGGGGATGATTGGAAGGATGTACTTGCCATCATTCTTTTAAAACAGTCTCCGACCTCTTATATCCAGAAAACACGGATGATAAAAAAGGAATCGGATTTCCATTATCAGTTTGCAGCCCAGATATCCTCACTTTCCCGTAGGATCCATAAAAAATGGGGCATTGGATTGGAAGAATTACATCAGTTAGAGACAATCTATTTAGTGTGCCTGGATAAAACGGAAATCATTTCGAAAGTGAGTGAGGAGCAGCGGAAACTTCTGGAGAAAATACAAGTGGTGCTGGAAATGTGCTGAAAGAACATTTGTGACAGAAAAGCTGATCCATTATTTCAGGCAGATTCCGGATTACCGGTGCGACAGAGAGAAAAAACACGACCTTGCAGAAATGCTGGTATGTGTCACTCTCGGAGTCCTTTGTGGCAGGACGACGATCCGCAGGAGCCTGAAATGGTGTAGAAACCACCTGGAAGAACTGCGGAAACATATGAAATTGAACTACGGGATCGCCTCGCCTTCCACCATTACCCGGATGCTGTCTGGGATTGATGAGGAATTAGCCTTGTATGCTTTTATGGAATGGATCGGTGAGATCGTGGACTCGAAGAATACCCATCTCGCTATTGATGGGAAAGCATTACACGGCGCAGCGGAAAAGACGAAAAGCGGGACAGCACCGATGCTGTTGAATGTAGTGGAAACGGTCCGGGGATTGATACTTGCACAGCTTCCGGTCGCTTCAAAGACGAATGAGATCACGGTGATTCCGGAATTATTGAAACTTCTGGATATCAGAGGGAGCGTTATAACGATTGATGCGATTGGGACACAGACAGCAATCATGGAACAGATACATGAACAGGAAGGGCATTTTGTATTTACAGTAAAGAAAAATCAGCCAGACGCTTATGAGGAGATCCATACGTTCCTGGATAAACTGGAAGAAGAAGCGGAGAAAAAAGGAAAAAGTGAAACTCCAGATCCTGTTGTGCAGGATTATCTTGGGAAATATGAAGAGATCAATCAGATGGAAAAAAATCGGGGCAGAAATGAGTACAGGACTTGCCAGATATGTAATAATGCATCAAATCTGACGAAAAAACAAAAAGAATGGACACACGTCCAGAGCATTGGGCGGATCAAGCAGGTGAGGATTCCTGTTGAAAAAGACAGCCAGGGGAATGATATCACTCCGACAAAAGAAGAGTTTTTGAAAAAAGGCTCAAGAAGAGTCCCAGTTCCTTCTGCTGAAGAGGGGAATGGGAAAGACATCCAGTGTACGGCACTGATCTCAGACCTTATCCTCACGGCAGAGGAACTGGGAAGCATAAAAAGAATGCACTGGTCAATAGAGAACCGGCTCCATCATGTACTGGATGACACATTCAGGGAAGATCGCTCGCCAGCCAAAAAGTCCCGAAACAATCTGTCGCTCATCAGAAAATTTGCATACAACATCCTGCGCCTGGCAATGTACGAGACAGGTCTGACAAATATAATGACAGAAATGATGGACTGCTTTTGTGACAATGCCACCTTGCGAGAACAGTATGTATTTCAAGGCATAGCCAGTCTGTATTGACTACATATAGAGAATACCTCTGAAAAAAAGTCTTGTAAAGAGATAAAGAGATAGTTTGCTTTTTTTTACGTAATCAGCTTACCAGAAACGATATGGGGATGTAATAATAAGATTATAAAAGGTAGTGCTGCTCATGAATAGTTCATGAAACAACCCTGCAACTTTGGTAGCATCGGTTTACATGACATGACTGCCATGCTAGAATAAGGTTGTATTGAATTATCGCAGCCATAAGGCATTATATGAAAAATGAAAAGAAATATCAGAAGAAAAAGCAGTTTCATAATTCCGGAACTGCACATCCGCCTGATTCAGCAGATCTTCTCCGGGAGCGTGAACGCAGGCTGAAAGATTTGGAGCAGCTTACTCTGTTCAGCGATGTATTTATGTCGGTTGTTCTATCCGATCTGAAAGCCTGTCAGCATGTAGTGCGCATCCTGACAGGGAACCCGGGGATCACGCTCGTATCTGTAAAAACACAGTATGTTATATCAAAGCTCACCTCGCATGGAGCCAGACTTGACGTTCTTGCAGAAGATGCAGACAAAACGCTTTATCATCTTGAAATCGAGGGAGCGGATGTGACAGATCATGCGCGAAGGACCAGATTTTACGGATCACTGACTGATGGAGAGGTTCTGAGAAAAGGAAAAGACTACAGTGAATTGCCGGAGAGATACATTTTCTATATGAGCAGAAAAGATATCTGGAAAGGCGGCTGTACTGTTTACGAGGAAGAAAAGCGATTCCGGCAGAGCGGCCAGATGTATACGGACGGCGCCCATCTTATCTATGTGAATACAGAAATAGACGACAGGAGCAGAATAGCAAAATTAATGAAATATTTTAAAACCGCAGATCCTTTCGATGACAGTGAGGGAGAGTTGTCGAAGCAGGTGCGGTTCTTAAAGACTGAGGAAGGAGGTATAGAGATTATGTGTGAGATTATGGAAAGAATCAGAGAAGAGGGTAAAATTGAAGGAATACGCGAGGGAAAGAAATCCGGACTGCGTGAAGGCAGGAAATCAGGCCGCCTTGAAAGCAGCAGGAAGGCAGCGGTTAATCTGGATCAGATGGGAATGCCGCCTGAAACGATCGCACGCGCGGTGGAGGAAGATGTCACTGTGGTGAAACAGTGGCTGAAAGCGGCAAAAAAGTGAAATTCAACCACCGGTATGGTTACTTTTTGCATGCAGGGATGTATATTAGAGGCAGGAAGATAAGTGAAACTTCCTGCCTTTTTACATACCTGAAATTGTGTGGACAGGAATGTGATAAGAAATGGAAAAACGGATTTATAACATAGCTAGGGAGGGGCGCAGATGAATCAGGAAAAAACAGGGGCTTTCATCGCCAAAAGAAGAAAGGAACTGAATCTTACACAGAAAGAACTGGCAGACAAACTCGGTATCACGGATCGTGCCGTATCAAAGTGGGAGAATGGACGGTGCATGCCGGATCTTTCTCTGCTCCAGCCGCTCAGCAGGACACTCGGAGTAGGCGTCAATGATCTTCTCAGCGGGGAGATCATTTCAGAGGAAGAATACAGAAAAAAGAGTGAGTCGAATCTTATCAGTATAGTAGACTTAAATATGCTGAAAAGTTTTAGATATGCATATTTCTGGTTTTACATGCTGGCGGTTTTACTTCTGATTTATTGCCTAGTAAAAAATATAGAGTCTTCCGGTGTTCTTGCGCTTATTCTTGCATATAGCACGGCAATGCATTATTACAGATATCGGATGAAA
>DYCJ01000015.1:7178-20753 GCA_019418195.1 Clostridiales bacterium
CGGTTACAAGCCTTATCGGGTTTATTGTACGGACATGGTAGAGTATTGGATTCTGTTTGCTTTGGATTGAAGTATATGGTACCCTGCCAGATAGGATATATAATTTCTACTGTTCCAGATACCGTACGGCGAGAAGTCAACAATTACTTGCATTCGGGATTGTGTGGATACTGACGGCGGCGATCAACCTTATTGCTTTTTTTATGAGGACGTGGTAACATTACTTTCGGACAATCGAATCAAAGATCACACGAAAGAAGTTTTACCGGGCGGGGAGCGCCGTTCCGGGTTTTTGCGCGATATGCCCGGCAAGCGGCCGCCATGCTTGCATGAGCGGACATTTGCCGGGCAACGGACAGTGAACGGTTTGACCGTGAGCTGCCCGCAGCATCGCGCAGATCGTATAGGGGAATGGATTTCCCCTATACGATTGTACGCGATACGAAAACACTATGCGAGGGAATCCGTGTTCCGGAGTGAGAGGATGCCAGTAAGCATCGACCGTCATGTGTACAGGAGGGAAAGACATGAAAAATGTCAACGTAAGGAAACTTGCCCTTGCGGGGATACTGGTAGCGGTCGGTATCGTATGTTCGCCGCTGTCAATCCCGGTAGGAGCATCCAAATGCGCTCCGGTCCAGCACTTTATCAACATTCTCGGAGGAGTGTTCTTAGGACCAGGCTATGCGGTGGGTATGGCGTTTGTGACCAGCCTTTTAAGAAATCTGATGGGAACCGGCACACTGCTCGCATTCCCGGGCTCTATGTGCGGAGCTCTGTTGTGCGGCTTACTCTATAAGTACGGAAAACATCTTCCGTTCGCTTATGCGGGAGAGTTGTTCGGAACATCAGTTATCGGCGGTCTTTTAAGCTATCCGATCGCAACACTGATCATGGGAAGTGAGAGCGCAGTATTTGGCTTTGTCATTCCGTTCTTCGTCTCGAGCTGTGGAGGCACCATCATAGCGGCGGTGCTCGTGACAGCGATGAAGAAGATGAAAGTGTTTGATGTCTATCTGGGAAATCTGGATGCAGAGACTCAGAAAATAAAGCACTGATGCAGCATATTTGCAGGGAGATATAACAGTCCAGCCCATTCCTGATGGCTGAACTGTTAAGTAAGATTGTCTGAAACACATATGAAAAAACGGGGAGCTTGCGTATCAAGCAGGCTGAGAGGAAGATGAATCGCTTCGACCCGCCACCTGATTTGGGTAATGCCAACGTAGGGAATATAGATAAACTACTGATGCGGGCGTACCCTTTTTCAGGGCTTCCCGTTTTTTTATTGCTTTTTTGGAAAAATGAATTACAGAAAAGGCGGAAATACAATGAGAGAATATCTGGAAAATGTAAGAAATACAGTACCGCTGGTACATAATATTACAAACTACGTAACCGTAAATGATGTGGCAAATGTGCTTCTGGCCTGCGGCGGCAGTCCGATCATGTCCGACGAGGCAGAGGATGTAGAAGATATCACGTCTGTCTGCGGCGGTCTTAACATCAACATCGGTACTCTCCATAAGACAAGTATCGAAGGAATGTTCCGCGCAGGAAAGAAAGCAAATGAACTGGGACATCCCGTACTGCTTGATCCGGTGGGCGCCGGCGCCAGCGCACTGCGCACAAATACAGCGCTGGGGTTAATGAAAGAACTGAAATTGTCCGTGATCCGCGGAAATATATCCGAGATCAAGACGCTTGCTCTCGGAAGCGGTACCACAAAGGGCGTGGATGCTGACGTGGCAGATGCGGTGACGGAAGAAAGTCTTGATGAGGCAGTGGCATTTGTAAAGAAATTTGCGGAAGAAACAGGGACGATCATTGCAGTGACCGGAGCCATCGATCTTGTATCCGACGGCAAGACCTGTTATGTGATCCGCAACGGAAGACCGGAGATGGGAAAGATCACCGGAACCGGATGCCAGCTTTCCGGAATGATGACAGCTTATGTGACGGCAAATCCGGACCACCCGCTGGAGGCGGCAGCAGCGGCTGTCTGTGTGATGGGACTGGCAGGAGAAATCGGGTGGAACCGGATGCAGGAGGGAGATGGAAACGCTACATACCGTAACCGGATCATTGACGCCATCTACAACATGACGGGCGAAGAACTTGAGAAAGGAGCAAAATATGAGATCAGATAATCATGGTAACTGTAAAAAAGAGGATCTGCTCCTCTACGCAGTCACAGACCGCAGCTGGCTAAACGGGGAGACACTTTATGCCCAGGTAGAGAAGGCATTAAAAGGTGGTGTGACCTTCGTACAGCTCAGAGAAAAAAATCTGGACGAGGTTTCATTTCTCGAGGAGGCGAAAGAGATCCAGAAGCTGTGTGCTCAGTACCATGTACCGTTTGTGATCAACGACAATGTAGAGATTGCAGCTCAGATCAACGCAGACGGCGTTCATGTGGGACAGAGTGATATGGAAGCCGGCGATGTGCGGAAGAAGCTGGGACCGGAAAAAATCATCGGTGTGTCCGCCCAGACGGTGGAACAGGCATTAAAGGCGCAGTCACACGGAGCAGACTACCTTGGTGTGGGAGCGGTATTCCCAACGGGCTCCAAGGCTGATGCGGTGGAAGTAAGCCATGAGACGGTAAGGGCAATCTGCGAAGCCGTGGATATCCCGGTCATTGCCATTGGTGGGATCACAGCGGAAAATGTGACAGAACTTGCCGGAACAGGCATCTGCGGTATCGCAGTGATCAGCGCTGTCTTTGCACAGAAAGATATTAAGGGAGCAGCGCAGCATCTGAAAAGCCATACAGAAGAGATGCTGAAAGTACAGCAGTGAAGTGAAATTCAGCAGGCTGACTGCAAAAAAAGGAGGATTCGGGAAGATGATCCGTGGAGTGATTTTCGACGTGGACGGGGTGTTGTTAAATTCCATGCCTGTCTGGGAAAACTTAGGAGAACTTTATCTGAACAGACTGGGGATCGAGGCGGAGAAAGGTCTTGGGGATACATTGTTTACCATGAGCCTTGAAGAGGGAGCAGGATATCTGATTTCCCGTTATAACCTGGATAAGACGCCGGAGGAGATCGTAAAGGGATTGAACCGGGAGGTGCAGGAGTTCTACGAGAGGCGGGTCCCGCTGAAAGAGGGCGTCAGGCAGTTCCTTCAGGAGTTTAGGGAGAGGCAGATTCCAATGGCGATCGCTACTTCCGGTGACAGGAAGAACGCGGAAGCTGCTCTGAAAAGGCTGAAAGTCTTTTCATATTTTCAGGGGATCTTTACCTGTTCTGAAATAGGCAGCAGCAAGAGTCAGCCGGATATCTATTATGCCGCGGCACTCCAGCTTGATACGGAACCTTCCGAGACATGGGTTTTTGAAGATGCGCTCCATGCGCTTCAGACTGCTAAGAAGGCAGGATTTAAAACAGTCGGAGTCTACGACAAGGCCAGCGACCGGAATCTTGCCGATATCTGGAACTCGGCGGATATCTATCTGCCGGAGTTCAAGGATTTTAATATATTCTGGAAAAGGGCGTCCGCATAACATAACGCACAGGACGTGCGATCTGAACAAGGCGGACACTTTTCAGGATGCAGTTTACATCTGTATCCTTTCAGCGGCAGGCCGGGGGCACCACTTTCTGCCGCTATATAAAATTAATGCTGAGCGCATATCCGGAAAATGCCGGCTCTCATAGGCGGCGGACAGGGATACGCATAACACAAAAGAGGAAAGGATGAGGAAAATGAGAACAGCATTAACAATCGCTGGAAGTGACTCCAGCGGAGGCGCCGGAATTCAGGCAGATATCAAGACAATGACTGCGAATGGTGTGTTTGCCATGAGCGCGATCACTGCACTGACTGCACAGAATACGACCGGCGTAGCAGAAATTATGGAGGCATCTCCTGAATTTCTAAAACAGCAGATTGACTGTATTTTTACGGATATCCGTCCGGATGCGGTCAAGATCGGAATGGTATCATCAGCGGAGCTGATCATTGCCATAGCAGAGAAACTTGCAGAATATCAGGCGGAGAATATCGTAGTCGATCCGGTTATGGTGGCTACCAGCGGGGCAAAGCTGATCAGCGATGACGCGATAGATACGTTGAAGGAAAGGCTGCTCCCCATGGCGGATATTCTGACGCCCAACATTCCGGAGTCGGAAGTGCTCTCAGGCATGGAAATCAGAACCGAAGAAGATATGATAAAAGCCGCAGAGAAGATCAGTGAAAACTATCACTGTGCCGTCCTGTTAAAAGGCGGACATCAGTTAAATGACGCCAATGATCTGCTCTACAGAAACGGAAGCTACCGCTGGTTCTACGGAAAGCGCATTGACAATCCGAATACCCACGGAACAGGATGCACCCTGTCCAGCGCTATTGCTTCTAATCTGGCGAAAGGATTCGATATGGATACATCCGTAGAGAGGGCGAAAGCGTATATCTCCGGTGCGCTGGGTGCCATGCTTGATCTGGGAAAAGGCAGCGGCCCGATGAACCATGCCTTTGACATTACAGGGGAATATGTAAAGACTCCGGAAGATATAGCTAAAGGAACACCGGAAAATACAGTGACGGAAAGTGCAGTGACAGGAACAGATATGCCTTCTGCAGGAAAGGAGACAGTCTGACATGGAAACAAAACGTACTTCAGTATATGAAAACAGCCTGATCTGGTTCGGTGCAGGTGTATCCATTGCAGAGATCCTGACCGGAACATATCTTGCCCCTCTTGGATTTCAGAGAGGCCTTGCGGCGGTCATCATCGGACATATCATCGGATGCTGTATGATGTTCTTCGCAGGTCTGATCGGCGCGAGAATGAGAAAGAGCGCCATGGAGACAGTGAAAATGAGTTTCGGGCAGAAAGGCGGTCTGCTTTTTGCCGTACTCAATGTCCTCCAGCTTGTCGGTTGGACAGCCATCATGATCTATGACGGAGCTCTTGCCGCTAATGGTATCTTCCATACCGGAGCATGGGTGTGGTGCATTGTGATAGGCGCACTGATCGTCCTCTGGATCGCAGTCGGAGTGACGAACCTTGGCAAGATTAATACGATTGCTATGGCGGCACTCTTTATCCTGACGATCCTGCTGTGCAGGGTTATCTTCTTCGGCGGTTCAGACGCAGGTATGGAGCTGAGCAGTGACGCTATGAGTTTCGGCGCGGCGGTAGAACTGTCCGTGGCAATGCCGCTCTCCTGGCTGCCTGTTATAAGTGACTATACAAGAGAGGCGGAAAAACCGGTGAAAGCTACTGCGGCGAGTGTTATCGTCTACGGACTGGTGAGCTGCTGGATGTATGTGATCGGTATGGGAGCTGCCATCTATACCGGCGAGACTGATATCGCCGTGATCATGGCGAAAGCAGGACTGGGCATTGCGGCGCTTCTGATCGTGATCTTCTCTACTGTCACGACTACGTTCCTTGATGCATATTCAGCGGGCGTGTCATCCGAGTCCATATTTGCGAAACTGAAAGGAAACCATGTGGGCATCGTGGTAACGGTGATCGGTACGATTGCGGCCATCATTTTCCCGATGGATGATATCACGGATTTTCTCTATCTTATCGGTTCTGTGTTTGCTCCTATGATCGCAGTACAGATCGCTGACGTGTTCATCCTCAGAAAAGAAAAGAAGATTACAGATTTCGACTGGAAGAATCTGATCATCTGGCTGATCGGATTTATCGTCTATCGGTGGTTCATGACGATCGATATACCGGTGGGCAATACACTGCCGGATATGGCGGTTGTGATCGTGCTCTGTCTGATCGTGGAAGGAGTATCTGCGAAAATCTCCGACAGGAAAGTATAAAGGGCTGATCAGGGAGATCCGCCGCCGGTAACGTTTTCTTGTTCCGGCAGAAACGGCAGCGACGGCGTCTCCCGGATAAACTGTTTCGGCGTCATGCCGTACTTTTTCTTAAATTCCCGATAGAAATACGACAGGTTGGAAAAACCGCATGACATAGAAACATCAAGTACGGACTGGCCGCCCTGCGCTAAGCGCGAGGCGGCTTTTTCCAGCCTCAGATTCTTGATGTATTCCAGACATGATACGCCGATGTATTTCTTGAAAAAGCGCATAAAATGATATTCGCTGAAAAAGCACAGGCGCGAAAGCTGGGGAATCGTCAGCTCTTCTGCGTAGTGTTCTCCGATATATTCGAGGACCAGCTTAAGTTTGGCGGTGTGTTCATCTTCAAGCTGCGGCCGGATATTCTCTGTCTGCCTGTAGGGCAGCAGGAGTGCTATGGAACAGAGCAGCAGAGCTTTGAGCATCATTTCGTAGCCGGGATTCATTTCGGTGTATGACTGTTCTGTTTCATGAAAGACCTCCAGAAGTTTAGGATAGACGGGATGGCCTTTTTTTATGATATAAGGGAGCATCAGTGTATGCCGGCTGATCGGGTTTAAGTATTTTACAGCGCATATATCAGCAGAATCTGCATTCAGATAATCCATGTGAAAGACATAAGTCGTAGATGTCATTTCCGTGCCAGGTTCTATACTGATGGAATGGAGTTCGGCAGGGGGGATGAACAGAAGATCGCCGGTCTGTGCCTTGTAATTTTCAAGGTGTATATGATAGGTACAGGTCCCTTCCGTGATCAGTGTCAGCTCTGCTTCCTCATGCCAGTGAGCCGTGACAGCCGGGTAGAGGTCCGAGAGTTTTGTGATGTATCTTTTCAGCGGAAACATCTTTTCACCGTGCTGTGCGTTCTCTTTTTGTGCCGGTGACAGATCAAAAGCAGATTTCATAAAACCACCCTCCTAAAAAGCAGAATTGTGTCATTAATTCAAATGATTGTGCAAGATTTCTCTTCTCTTTAAGCATATAATAACAGCATCATACAAGAAACGCAAGATACCATACCAAAAGAGAGGAGTGTATTTCTATGAAAAGGAAATGGTGGCATGACAAGACAGCATATCAGATCTACCCGAAGAGTTTTCTTGATACGAACGGCGACGGGATCGGAGATCTTAAGGGGATTATCTCAAAGTTAGATTATCTCAAAGATCTGGGAATTGACATTATCTGGCTTTCCCCTGTCTATCAGTCTCCGTTTGTGGACCAGGGATATGATATATCCGACTATTACAAGATCGCAGAAGAATTCGGCACGATGGAGGAGTTCGACGAGCTGCTCGCTGAGACGAAGAAGCGCGGCATGTATGTCCTGATGGATCTGGTGATAAACCACTGTTCCGACAAGCATGAGTGGTTTCAGAGGGCGCTGAAAGATCCGTACGGGAAATATGCGGGATATTTTCATTTTGTAAAAGGGAAAGACGGCAAGGAGCCGAGCAATTACCGTTCCTATTTCGGCGGTAGCGCATGGGAGCCGGTGCCGGGGACGGATCTGTATTATCTGCATATGTTTGCAAAAGAACAGCCGGATCTCAACTGGGAGAACCCGGAATTGAGACAGGAGATCTATAAGATGATCAACTGGTGGCTTGACAAAGGGCTGGCAGGATTCCGCATCGACGCTATCATCAATATCAAGAAAGATCTGAGCTTCCCGTCCTTTGAGCCGGACGGTCCGGACGGACTGGCTTCCTGTGTGAAGATGGTAGAGGAGGTACAGGGAGTCGGAGATTATTTTGAAGATATAAAGAAAAATACATTCGAGAAATATGATGCATTTACAGTTGCGGAAGTCTTCAATATGAAAGACGATGAGCTTGCAGAGTTCATTGGCGACGACGGACATTTTTCAACGATGTTTGATTTTAGTGCACATACGCTCGCGCAGGGAGAGAGCGGATGGAACAACAGCAGAAAGCCGTCACTTAAAGAGTGGCGTGACACTATTTTTGCTTCCCAGAAGAGGATGCAGGAAGTCGGATTCCCGGCAAATATTATTGAAAATCATGACGAGCCGAGAGGCGCGAGCCGTTTTCTTCCGGAGTATGCACAGAATGAGGCGGGCAAGAAAATGCTTGCCACAACATCTGTGTTCCTGTACGGCATTCCCTTTATCTATCAGGGACAGGAAATCGGCATGACCAACTGCAGGAGGAATGATATCTCGGAATATGATGATATCAGTACAAAGGATCAGTACCGGGAGGCCCTGGCAGCAGGCTGCAGCCGGGAACAGGCGTTGGAGTACTGCTATGAGAACAGCAGAGATAATGCAAGGACACCTATGCAGTGGAGCGACGAAAAAGGGGCAGGATTCACAGCCGGCACCCCGTGGCTTGCACTCAATCCGAATTACACAGAGATCAATGTGGAGAACCAGGCAGAACGTCCGGATTCTGTACTGTCCTACTATAAAAAGCTGCTTGCACTGAAAAAATCTCCGGAATATAAGGATACATTTACATATGGAAGATTTGTTCCGGATTATGAAGATAAAGACGGTGTCTTCGCTTATCACAGAATTTCCGGGAAAGATGCTGGGAAAACAGACTCCGCCGGAGAAACAGATATGGCAGCAGACGCAGCAGGAGCATCTCAGGATATCCTCATTGCAGCAAATTACGGTACAGAGCCGTGTACATTGAAACTGGCCGGCCGGTCAGGAAGAGTGCTCCTGTCCAATGCGGGAAAAGAAGAGAAAGGGACCCGTGAGATCACAGAAGCAGGTAGTATTACTCTTGAAAGCTGTGAGGCTGCAGTGATCTTACAATAAATATTATCTTGTTATTTCTCCGTACTTCTTATACAATAGTAGACAAATGCAAGTGTCGGAGCGAAGGGAGCGGCTGCGTATGCGGCCGCTCTTTCCACGGTACGGTCAATTTAAGGTAAGGAATGGAGAATAAAAATTATGGATGGTTCTATGTTTATCGGAACATGGTGGGCACTGATCCCGCCCCTTCTGGCGATCATTCTCGCTTTTGTAACAAAAGAAGTGTACAGTTCACTTTTTCTGGGAGTAGCTGTGGGCGCCGTGCTCTATAGCGGGTTTCAGCCGTGGGAGTCGTTTGTGAATTTCTTTGAGATCATGAAGGACAGTATGAATCTGAATATACTGATCTTCGATGTCCTGCTCGGCATGATCATTGTGCTGATGGCAAAGACCGGGGGATCGGCTGCTTACGGAAAATGGGCAGGGACTAAGATTAAGTCAAAAAAGAGCGCGCTTCTTGCGACTACAGGTCTGGGAATCCTGATCTTTGTGGATGATTATTTCAACTGCCTGACTGTAGGGTCGGTCATGCGCCCTGTGACGGACCGCTACAAAGTATCAAGGGCAAAACTTGCATATATCATTGACTCTACCGCGGCTCCGGTGTGTATCATCGCACCCATCTCAAGCTGGGCGGCGGCTGTGAATTCCTATGTGCCGGAAGATGCGGGGATCACCGGTTTTCAGCTCTTCCTGCGGACGATACCGTATAACCTGTATGCGATCCTTACGCTGTTCATGGTGGTCTTCGTCACCGTGACGGCATTTGATTTCGGATTAATGAAAAAGCACGAGGAAAATGCTGCAAAAGGCGATCTCTTTACAAGCGGTGCGGAAGAATTTGAACAGATATCAGAAGACGAAGTGAACCCGAACGGAAAAGTGATCGACCTTGTTCTTCCTGTTGCCGTACTGATCGTGTCGGCCATCGGAGCGATGATCTATACGGGATATCTGGGCGGGGCAACAGATGTGATCACGGCATTTTCCGGATGTGATGCGGAGACAAGCCTGATCTTTGCAACGATGATCACTATCTTCTTCATGCTCATCCTGTACCTGCCGAGAAAAGTTGTGACGTTCAAAGGCTTTATGGACAGTCTTGCAGAGGGCTTCAAGCTGATGGTGCCGGCGGTGACGATACTGATTTTTGCATGGTCCCTGAAAGGAGTGGGAGACGCCCTTGGTCTTGCGGACTTTGTGGGCCATATCGTAGGAGACAATGCATCTGCCAGCATATTTATCCCTGTTGTGATGTTTGCGGCTGCAGTATTCCTTTCGTTTTCAACCGGAACGTCGTGGGGGACATTTGCGATCCTTGTGCCTATCGCGACGGCTATGTTCTCCGGCGGTGCGGATCTGGAGATGATGGTGATCTCTGTATCGTCAGTCCTTGCAGGGGCTGTGTGCGGGGACCATATATCGCCGATCTCCGACACTACGGTCATGTCCTCGGCGGGAGCCCAGAGCAATCATATCAATCATGTATCCACGCAGATGCAGTACGCGGCAGTTGTGGCTGCAGTCTGCCTTGTGGGATATGTGATCGCCGGAATCGTGCATATATGGTGGGTCGTTCTCGGCATCAGCCTGCTCCTTCTCACAGGTGTGCTCCTGGTAATCCGTAAAATGACAGGGACAAAGCAGGATGGCAGGAAATGAAGAAGATAGGAAAGAAAGTTATCATCCAGGCACCATATATCGACCAGAGCGTGCGTTATCCTACCGGATGCGAGAGTGTCTCCGCCGTGATGCTGCTTCAGTATCTTGGAATCGATATTACCGTGGATGGATTTATTGAAACATATCTTGAAAAACGGGATTTCGAAGAGAGAGACGGAGTCCTTTTCGGTCCGGACCCGCGAAAATATTTCTGCGGGAGCCCGTATGATGAAGATGCATTCGGCTGTTATGCCCCGGTGATCGTAAATGCCCTTGAAAAGGTGTTTTTAGATGTGGACTCAGGAAAGTGCAGTACAAAGCATGAGACAGCGGCATACCGGGCGGTTGATGAGACCGGCACGCCGCTGGAGGAACTTCTGATAAAGTATATCGATCACGGAATGCCGGTGATCTGCTGGGCATGCATTGATATGCGTGAACCGGTCACCGGTCCGCAGTGGTACTTTTTTGAGACTGCAGCAGGCCGGACTCCGGACGGGATCTTTACCTGGATATCCAATGAACACTGCATGCTGCTGGTGGGATATGATGAAGAGAATTATTATTTCAACGACCCGCATAACGGGAACGGGCTGACCGGATATCCGCGGGAAATTACAGAAAAACGCCACCGCGCGCAGTATATGCAGGCGGTGGGCGTTATAAGAACAATATAGATAACAGTTCACACGTCAGGGATGGCGCGCTGAACTGTTTTTAATGTACAGTTTTCTTTGTAAGCAGTTCGTGCATCACGATCATGAGAATGAGCAGCACCATCAGATAAACCGGAAAGAGGGTGATACTGATATGGTTGGCGATCAGCCCGAACAGGGGCGGCATGAGGCAGGTGCCGATATAAGCGCTTGCCATCTGTACACCGATGATTGCCTGTGACCGCTCCGCGCCGAAATGATCCGGTGTGGAGTGGATGATGCATGGATACACAGGTGCGCATCCCAGACCGATCAGGATCAATCCGACAAGGGATATGATGTCCGGACCGGGCAGAAGCATGACAATGATTCCGGCTGCAATGATCGCCTGTCCCAGACGGATCATCTGCATATCGTTCAGCTTCATTGTGATGAAGCCGCTGATCGCCCTGCCTACAGTGATCCCGATAAAGAACATACCTGCAAAGCGTGCAGCAGTTTCTGCGGGAATCCCTTTAAACAGATTGAGATAACTGCTGGCCCACAGGCTGGCAGTCTGCTCGATGGCACAGTAGCAGAAAAAGCAGAGCATGACCTCCTTTGCACCGGGAATCCGTATGATCTCTGCGAGTGAGAGCGGTTTACCGTGTGTTTCTTCCGGGGCGCCGTCTGACGTCTGTACTCCGGTCCTGTTCTTTTGCCTGGTCCAGAGCGGCAGACTGAAGACCAGAAATGCTGTCAGTACGATCTGGAGCACGCCGATATAGAGATAACCGGAATTCCATGTCTTTCCTCCGGAAAGTGCGAATCCCATGATGTAAGGCCCGAGCGTTGCGCCTGCGCCCCACATACAGTGGAGCCAGCTCATGTGATGGCTTTTATAGTGCAGCGCTACATAGTTATTCAGAGCTGCGTCCACGCTGCCGGCGCCCAGCCCGTATGGGACAGCCCAGAGGCAGAGTATCCAGAAAGAGTGGGTAAAAGAAAATCCCAGCAGTGCAGCGGCAGTCATCGCTACACTGATGGCCGTGACTTTTCCAGTGCCCAGTTTCCGCGTCATCCGGTCGCTCTGCAGACTTGATATGATGGTGCCCAGTGAAATGATCATAGAAATGATCCCTGCATAAGAGACAGGAACATTAAATTCTGTGTACATCGTAGGCCACGCGGAACCCAGCAGGGCGTCCGGAAGCCCGAGACTGATAAAAGCCAGATATATGATCGCGAGTAATAAGTGTGTCATGTTGATTTCTCCTCTGATGTAATAAACTGATAACATTATACCGGCATATATCCGGAATTGCTTGCAGTATTCTGCATGATTATAACACAATCATGCCAGCCGGAGACTAACTGTGCAGCAGAGGTCTGTCAGACGGTGTGTAGCGGCAGAAGAATAAACACCGGCAGACACAAAAATCCCCTCAGCTATAAGGAACGGCTGAGAGGATTTGATCACAGAAAAGCAGATCAGTTTGTGTATATATTTACAGCAGATTAATGCCGTGGGCGAGTGCCGCTTCTGTCACATCGTCCGGCCACAGGGAAGACTGCACCTCTCCGATATGAGCTTTTCTCAGGTAATACATGCAGATACGTGACTGTCCGATACCGCCGCCTACTGTGTAGGGAAGCTCTTTGTTCAGCAGTGACTTCTGGAACGGCAGTTCTGCCCGCTCTTCACAGCCCGCGGTCCCGAGCTGGCTCTTAAGAGACTCCTCGTCCACGCGGATGCCCATGGAAGAGAGTTCCAGCCCTATGTCGAGCACCGGATAATACACGATGATATCTCCGTTTAATTCCCAGTCGTCATAGTCCGGCGCACGGCCGTCATGTTTCTCGCCTGAGGCGAGGATCTTGCCGATCTGTGAGATAAATACGGCGCCTTTTTCTTTTGCAATCTTATGTTCTCGTTCTTTTGGAGTGCAGTCCGGATACATATCTTCAAGTTCCTGAGAAGTGATGAAGAAGATATCGTCCGGAAGAAGGGGCTCAATATAGTTGTATCTTCTGGATATATAATCCTCAGTGTCCTTCAGGGCACTGTATACTTTGCGCACTGTATACTGGAGCGTCTCCATATTGCGTTCTTCTTTGGAGATGATCTTTTCCCAGTCCCACTGGTCTACATAGAGAGAATGTATATTGTCGGTATCCTCATCACGGCGGATGGCACTCATATCAGTATAGAGACCTTCTCCCGAGTGGAAACCGTATTTCTTCAGCGCATAGCGTTTCCATTTCGCAAGAGAGTGAACAATCTCGGCTTCTGCATCGTCCTGTTCTTTAATGCCGAATGATACGGGGCGCTCCACACCGTTTAAGTTGTCGTTCATACCCGTCTCCGGGCGGACAAACAGAGGGGCGGATACACGTGTCAGATGCAGGGATTTGGCAAGCGCCCGCTCAAAATGGTCTTTTACTTCCTTGATAGCTACCTCTGTCTCCCGGATTGTGAGAGGAGAGAAATAGCCCTCTGGTATTTTCAGGTTTTCCATTGTTAAAACTCCTTATCATGAATTCAGTGATTTTGACATTTCCATTCTATTTTAATGGCAGCAGATATAGAAGTCAACACGAAAGAAGGAGCGAAAATAATCATTATTGTTAACTGAACGAATGGTATAATTA
>DYCJ01000150.1 GCA_019418195.1 Clostridiales bacterium
TATGGCGGGAAATATCCCCATTTATGTCCAGCTCAGGAATGAGATCGTCAAGGGAATCGGAAGAGGAGAACTGGCGGCGGGCGAAAATCTGCCTACAGTGCGGCAGCTTGCTTCAGAACTGGGGGTCAATACAATGACAGTGAGCAAAGCTTATCAGCTCCTTAAAACGGAGGGGTTTATCGAGACAGACCGGAGAAAAGGCGCCGTTGTGAGCAGTCTGCCGGATGGGGGGAATGCGGGAGGTGCCGCGGCAGAGAGATATATTGACAGGTTTGGCGACGAGCTTGAGTTATTGAGCGCCGAGGCGAAACTGAGGGGATTGAAACGGGAAGATTTCCTGAAGTTGTGCGAGAATGCATTTGCGGAGATGGGGGTGTAAGCGATGTTCATGTTTTGCGTATTTGCAGTGACAGATCTTGTGATCATCGGTATTTTTTATGCGGTCTACGGAACGAAACGGAAGTATTCAGAAGGGATGCTCCTCGGAGTGCATCTGCCGCAGAGCGCGGCGGACAGCGCGGAAGTTAAAGCTTTTATGGCGCGTTACGGCAGGAATACGAAGATATTTTATGTAGCAAACACGTTGATCACTACTGCCGTCTGTGGATTCTGCTTCTGGTATTTCTCTGTGTTTATTATCGTATGGTCCGTGTGGCTGCTGGAATTCTGTATCGGAGCAATGGTGCTTTTGTACGGAACCCATCGGAAGCTGTACGATATGAAAGTTGAGAAAGGGTGGGTCGGGAGCAGCGGCAGCCGGATCATGGCAGTGGATACGAAAGCGGCGGCGCAGTCCGGCAGAATGGGGGTGTCCGCTCTCTGGCACCTGCTTTTCTGCGCGCTGATCCTGATGCCGTGTATCGATGCGGATATCAGGCATCTTCTGGCAACGTCTGATGACGGCCGGATTTTTCCGGTTACAGGGATTCTTGTCAGTTTTACATTTGGCATCCTGCATACTGCGGTATTAAGGATGCGCAATAAGGTATACAGCGAGGATTCGGACCTGAATGTGGAGATCAACCGGATGCAGAAAAATGTATGGTCCTGGGCATTAGTCGGAAGCAGTCTGTTTAATGCGGCGGCGTATCTCGTTGTCGTGTCCGGTATTGATGCGGACGGGGAGATCAGTGCAGGGATGCTTGTGATCTACTGCATTATGGAAACCATACCGGGAATCTTTATGATCGGCGGATTCTTCTATATGCGAAGCAGAAAAGAAAAACTGCTCCGGAAAAATGAAAGGCCGCTGTATATTGACGACGACGTGTACTGGAAGAACGGCTGGTACAGCAATCCTAATGACAGGCGTCTGATGGTCCAGGACTGGGCATGTTCGTGGAACTACACGACAAATATGGCAAGACCTGCGGGAAAGATTTTTATGTTCCTGGCTCTTCTGTTTGTGGCGGGATGTCTGGTATGGGGATGCGTCCAGATATGGAAGACTGATTTTGTTCCGATCGAACTGAATATATCCGGAACGCAGGTATTGATCACATCGGGATATTCGGATTACGGCATAGCCTGTGCAGACATCACGGGGGTGGAGCTGCTGGACGGTCTTCCGGATGATGATTACCGGAAGATCAACGGCGGGGAAGACCAGCACAAGATGCTGGGCAGGTTCAAAGGTGAAAATACGGGGAAATGCAGGATGTATCTGTATGTTGGTCATACGCCTGTTCTGGAGATCATGACAGGAGACGGGCCGGTGTATGTGAACAGCAAAGATCCGCAGGAGACAGAGAAATGGATGCGTGAAATATCTGTGAACATCGCGGAAAGTTCTTGACAATTCTATGATACCGGTGATAATATGCACAAAACAAATATTTTAAACCGTTGATGCGGAGATCAAAGTATTCATGCGCGCACAGAGAGTCCGGGTGGGTGAGAGCCGGGCCGAGATGCAGTTTACCAAATGGACCGCGGAGGGCGCAGTCAAAGGGAGATGTCCTGAGTATTCTGCGACGTGTGGGCATACGTCAGTTGCCGGGGATATGCTGGTATCTCGCAGAGTGTACGGGGAAACCGTGAATCAAGGTGGCACCGCGGAAATTATATTGTATGAATTTACCGTCCTTGACAGAATAGTTATATTCTGTCAAGGACTTTTTTTGTATTCTAGTTCAGCCATCTGATGACGGGAGACGGATTTATGCCTGCATAAGAATCCGGCGACTGTCAGTCAGATGAGCAGAGCGCCTGTCAATGAGCAAAACAGCGGCAATCCAGTAATAAAAAGCAGCACAGTCAAAAGGAGGAGACCAGATGAAAAACATGCTTGAAACATTACGATCTTATGCAGAGACCGGGAAGTACAGAAGGGTGTCCGTGAGCAGGGAACTGTATGCGGATGCATTTACTCCCGTGGAAGTCATGCGGACGCTCAGGGCAGCGAGCCGGCACTGTTATCTGCTGGAAAGTGCGGAGGATAAGCAGCGCTGGGGAAGATATTCTTTCCTCGGATATGCGCCTACAATGGAGATCACCTGTACAGACGGTCATGTGACCATTGCGGAGGGCGCAGAGGAAGAAGACAAAAAGCGGAAGGAGTTTGATACGGATCATCCGGGCGAAGTACTCCGTGAGATACTTAGGGATTATAAAAGCCCGGTGGTGGAGGAAATGCCGCCTTTTACAGGAGGCCTTGTGGGATACTTTTCCTATGAATATATAAAATATGCGGAGCCGTCACTAAAAGGCGTCCTGGAGCCGGAAAAGTACAGGGATAGACAGGAGGCGGGCAGCGGCAGGGAATTCCGGGATATGGATCTGATGCTTTTTGACAAAGTGATCGTGTTTGACAATTACAGACAGAAGCTGCTCCTCATAACCGGCGTCAGCCTTGAGGGGAACCTGAAAGAAAATTACGGAAATGCATTAAAAGAGCTGGACGACATGGAACGGCTCATAAAGAGCGGAGCAAAAGCGGATTTCCGCCCGCTGGAGTTGGAAGAGCCAAAGCCGGAGGCGGATCAGAAAACATACTGCCAGATGGTGGAAAAAGCCAGGGAATATATCCGGGACGGAGATATTTTTCAGGTTGTGCTCTCCAATCCTATGACAGCAAAGGCAAAAGGAAGCCTGTTTGATACGTACCGGGTCTTAAGGACAACGAATCCGTCGCCCTATATGTTCTACTTCTCCAGCGACGATATCGAGGTAGCGGGGGCCTCCCCTGAGACGCTGGCAAGGCTGGAGAACGGGCGGCTTTATACATTTCCTCTTGCGGGTACAAGACCGAGGGGGAAGACAGAGGAGGAAGACCGTAGGATGGAAAAGGAACTTTTAAGCGATGAGAAAGAGCTGGCAGAGCACAACATGCTGGTGGACCTTGGAAGAAATGATATCGGCAAGATCAGCAGGCCGGGAACTGTCCACGTAGAAAAATACATGGAGATCCAGAGGTTTTCCCATGTGATGCACATCGGCTCCACTGTCTCGGGAGAGCTCAGACCGGATAAGGACGGTGTGGATGTTATCGACGCGATCCTGCCGGCGGGCACTCTCTCCGGGGCTCCGAAGATCCGTGCCTGTGAGATCATTGCGGAGCTGGAACAGAGCAAGAGAGGAATTTACGGCGGGGCTGTCGGATATCTGGACTTTACGGGGAATATCGACACCTGTATTTCAATCAGGCTGGCTTATAAGAAAGACGGACGCATCTGTGTTCAGTCAGGAGCGGGGATCGTGGCGGACAGCGTTCCGGAGAATGAGTTTACCGAGTGCAGGAACAAGGCGGGCGCGGTGACGGGAGCGCTGCACATAGCGAAAGGAGGACTGGCATGATACTTTTGATCGATAATTATGACAGTTTTGTTTACAACCTGTATCAGTTCCTCGCAGTTGAAGATCCGGATGTAAGGCTGGTGAGAAATGACAGGATCACACCGGAGGAGGCACTTTCGATGGAGCCGGATGCCATCGTCATTTCCCCCGGACCGGGAAAACCTTCAGATGCAGGCGTTTGTATTGAACTGATCCGGCAGCTGAAGGGCAGGATACCGATCCTTGGAGTGTGTCTCGGGCACCAGGCGATCGGGGAGGCGTTCGGAGCGACAGTTACTCACGCGTCACGGCTGATGCACGGCAAGACTTCCCTGCTGACGGATGTGGCGGATGACATTATATTCAAAGGTATAAAGAAGCCGGTACAGGTGGCCAGATATCATTCTCTCTCAGTGCAGGAGAGTACACTTCCGGAAGAACTGGAAGTGACGGCGCGCAGCGACGACGGGGAGATCATGGCCATGCGGCACAGGGAATATCCAATATACGGACTGCAGTTTCATCCCGAGTCAGTGATGACGCCGGAAGGATCTGCGATGATACGGAATTTTCTGGAGGCGGCCGGAACTGCTGTAAACGGAAGCATAGATCAGAAACCAGACAGATAAAAGGAGGACTATAGAAATGATCAAAGAAGCAATCATCAAACTTTCACAGAAACAGGACCTGACATACGAAGAGGCAGAACAGGTCATGAATGAGATCATGGAGGGAAAGGCAACGGATGTGCAGAAATCAGCTTACCTTACCGCACTGTCCATGAAGGGGGAGACGATCGACGAGATCACGGCATCCGCGGCGGGGATGCGTTCCCACTGCGTCAAACTGCTCCACAATATGGATGTGCTGGAGATCGTTGGAACAGGCGGGGACGGGGCGAATTCTTTTAATATCTCTACTACGGCTTCCATGGTCATCGCAGCGGCGGGCGTCCCGGTGGCAAAGCACGGCAACCGGGCGGCGTCCTCCAAGTCGGGGGCAGCAGATGTTCTGGAGGCGCTGGGGGTGAAGATCGACCTGCCGCCGGAGAAGAGCGCCGCCCTTCTGAAGAAGATCAACATCTGCTTCCTGTTTGCGCAGAACTATCACATCGCCATGAAATATGTGGCGCCGATCCGGAAAGAGCTGGGGATACGGACGGTATTCAATATTTTAGGACCTCTGTCCAATCCGGCGGGAGCCAATATGGAGCTGATGGGTGTCTATGAGCAGGAGCTGGTAGAGCCGCTGGCACAGGTTATGGCAAAGCTGGGTGTTGTCCGGGGCATGGTCGTCTACGGACAGGATAAGCTGGATGAGATTTCCATGAGCGCTCCGACTTCCATATGTGAGATCCGGGACGGATGGTTCCAGTCCTATGAGATCACGCCGGAGCAGTTCGGATATACACGGTGCGAGAAGTCAGAGCTCACGGGAGGCACACCGGAGGAAAACGCGCAGATCACGAAAGATATCCTTTCGGGAAAAGAGCGCGGGGCAAAGAGATGTGCCGTGTGCCTGAATGCGGGAGCTGCGATCTACATTGCAGGCAAAGCCGCGTCAATTGAAGAAGGAGTGAGAAAGGCAGAGCAGATCATCGATGACGGACTTGCATTGAAGAAGCTGGATACGTTTATTGAGGAGAGCGGAAAATGAATATATTAAAGACGATAACAGAGAGGACGAGGGAGCGGATCCGGGAGCAGGAAAAACTGATCCCGCCGGCTGCGATGAGAAGGATGGCGGAGGCTGTGCTCAGGGAAGAACGGGCAGGCGCAGCGGCAAGCAGTAGCGGAGACAGAAACGGCGCCAGACTTGAAAAGAATTATATGCCGGCTTTTGAGCGGGCGCTCCGCCAGCCGGGGATGTCCTTCATATGCGAAGTAAAAAAGGCATCCCCGTCCAAGGGAATCATTGCAGAGGATTTCCCTTATGTGGATATCGCAAAGGATTATGAGGCAGCGGGCGCTTCGGCGATCTCCTGTCTGACAGAGCCGTACTGGTTTCTGGGCAGTGACGTGTATCTTGAGGAAATCGCAGAGACAGTATCTGTTCCTGTGCTCCGGAAGGATTTTACCTGCAGTGAATATATGATCTGGCAGGCAAAGGCACTGGGCGCCTCCGCGGTGCTGCTGATCTGTTCAGTGCTGGATGATGTTGAACTGAGGGAGTATCACCGGCTGACGGAGGAACTTCATATGTCGGCTCTCGTGGAAGCACATGATGCCGGTGAAATCGAACAGGCAAAACAGGCGGGCGCCCGGATCATCGGAGTTAATAACAGGAATCTGAAAGACTTCTCTGTAGACATCGGCCACAGCGCCCGGCTGAGACAGCTGGCGGGAGAGGATACGGTGTTTGTCTCTGAGAGCGGCATCCGCGGTCCGGAAGATATGAAAGCACTCTGTGAAAACGGAACGGACGCGGTGCTGATCGGAGAGATGCTCATGCGTTCGCCCGACCGGCAGGCGGCACTGAAAACACTTATGCAGGAGGTCCAGGGAAGATGACAGCAGGAAGGACCAGGATCAAGATCTGCGGATTAAGCCGCATGGAAGATATCGGCTATGCCAACGAAGCGCTGCCTGATTACTGCGGATTTGTCATCGGGGTGCCGGCGAGCAGGAGAAATGTAACGGTTACACAGCTTGCCAGGCTGAGAGAACGATTATTGGAGCAGATC
>DYCJ01000151.1 GCA_019418195.1 Clostridiales bacterium
TTCACCGGTCTCGAGGTAATTCTGTATGATGGCTTTCAATATGATAAGTTTTCTTTCACTTAATGAAGTATCGACTGCCACTACATTTCCTCCTTTCCCGCTATTAGCACTCCCTTGTTTTGAGTGCTAACATCTTTCGTATATTAAGATAGCACTCGCTTTTCCGTTTGTCAACCATGTTTATAGATTTTTTAAATTTCAGTTCAGCCATCTGTTGTCATACAGCGGATTTATGCCTGCATAAGAATCCGATGTCTGGCGAACAGATGGCTGAACTGTTACTACAGTATAAACTCACTAAATACGTAATTACTCACGTCAGTCCCACGCTCTGTCAGCCTGACCCGCCCATCCGACACTTCAATAAGCCCCTGTCCTGACATCTTTCTCAACTGCGCCCCGTACACATCAAAGATATCCCTTCCGAATGCTGCAGAAAATTCTTCCATGGATATTCCCTCTGTCTTGCGAAGGCCGAGAAACATAAATTCTTCCATCTGATCTTCCTGTGAAAGATATTCGATTTCTTCACGGATATCCGTCCGGCGGCCCTCACTGCCCGCCAGTCCTGCCATATCTGAAGCAGACTTTCCATAAAATTTAAGATATTTTTGCATATCCGCCGTATTATGGAACCTGCACTCACTGATCAGTGATGAAGCGCCAAGCCCGAGCCCGAGATATTCTTTCCGTTCCCAGTATCCAAGATTATGCCGGCACTCATACCCTTCTTTCGCATAGTTCGATACTTCATATCTGTGATAACCGTACTCTGCAAGTATCTTTTCGGTGGCTTTATAGATTTCACGCTCGGTATCCTCATCCGGGAGCGGCGGCAGACAGTCTTGTCCGGCTGACAGCGCGCTGCCATGCTTTCTACTGCTCTGTCCTCTTTCTTCCGCGCTTTCTCCATACTGCTCATAAAAAGGCGTTCCTTCTTCCACGATCAGACTGTATGCTGAGATGTGTTCCGGCTTCAGGCCTGCCACTGTCCTCAGAGTCCTCTCCCAGCTCCTGAGCGTCTGCCCGGGAATCGCCGAGATCAGATCTATATTCACGTTTTCAAATCCTGTCCGGCGCACGATTTCCCACGTTCTGAGGAATTCCTTATAAGTATGGATACGCCCGAGCATTTTAAGCTCATCGTCATTTACGGACTGCAGCCCGATACTCAGCCGGTTCACACCATATTTCTTCCATGCCGCAGCTTTCTCCTCTGTCACGGTTCCCGGATTCACTTCCATGGTGATCTCAGCGTCCTTTTCGATATCAAAACTGTCAAAGAGAGTCCGGAAGATACCACCGATATCATCCGCCTCAAGTACAGACGGGGTGCCGCCGCCCAGAAATACCGTGCTCACCTGATACGTTTCATAATCATTTTTCCTGCTCCTGATCTCTCTGGTCAGGGCTTCTATATAAAGTGTCCGCTCCTGCGCATCAGCAGGAGCGGACAGGAAATCACAGTACGCACATTTCTTTACACAGAACGGAATATGCACGTACAATTCTAATTTTGTCTTTTCCATAGTACAGCTCCGTCAGCAGAGCGGCTCCCGGTCCGGAGCCGCTCCGCCTTATTCATATCAGTCATCGTCTAACTTCAGGACACTCATGAACGCCTTCTGCGGGATTTCTACATTGCCCACCTGGCGCATGCGCTTCTTTCCTTCTTTCTGTTTCTCGAGCAGTTTCTTCTTACGCGAGATATCGCCGCCGTAGCATTTCGCCAGAACGTCTTTTCTCATTGCCTTGACAGTCTCTCTTGCAATGATCTTGCTTCCGATAGCCGCCTGGATCGGGATCTCGAAGAGCTGCCTCGGGATCTCTGCTTTAAGCTTCTCGCACATCTTTCTGCCTCTCTCATAAGCGCTTCCCGCAAATACAATAAATGAGAGCGCATCCACTTCTTCTTTATTAATGAGTATATCCAGTTTCACAAGCTCAGATCTCTGGTATCCCATCATCTCATAATCAAAGGAAGCATATCCTCTGGATCTGGATTTCAGTGCGTCGAAGAAATCATAGATGATCTCATTGAGCGGCAGATGATAGTGGAGCACGGCACGCTTTTCCTCGATATACTCCATGCTCTGGTAGATTCCGCGGCGTTCCTGACACAGATCCATGATCGCTCCGATATACTCTGATGTGACCATGATCTCAGCTTTGACCATTGGCTCTTCCATGTAGTCGATCTCAGCGGGATCCGGCATGTTTGTCGGATTGGTCAGCTCGATGACCTCGCCATTCGTCTTATAGATCTTATAGATAACGCTTGGCGCTGTCGTCACAAGATCGAGATTATACTCTCTTTCCAGACGTTCCTGGATGATCTCCAGATGGAGAAGTCCCAGGAAACCACAGCGGAACCCGAAGCCCAGGGCAACAGATGTCTCTGCCTCAAACTGGAGCGCCGCGTCATTGAGCTGCAGCTTCTCGAGCGCGTCTCTTAAGTCCGGATATTTCGCACCATCTGCGGGATAGAGTCCGCAGTAGACCATTGGGTTTACTTTCTTATATCCCGGAAGGGGTTCCTCGCACGGATGATCCGCGTTGGTGATCGTATCACCGACACGTGTCTCTTTTACATTTTTCAGGCTTGCCGTGATGTAACCGACCATACCGGCAGTCAGTTCGTCGCAGGGGATAAACTGCCCGGCGCCGAATGTTCCAACCTCCACAACATCCGCTTTTGCACCGGTCGCCATCATGAGCATAGGCGTTCCTTTTTTTACTGTTCCCTCTTTGATCCTGCAGAATACGATGACGCCTTTATATGAGTCATATTTCGAGTCGAAGATCAGTGCCTGGAGAGGCGCGTCCGGATCTCCTGCCGGAGCCGGAATCTTCGTTACGATCTGCTCTAACACTTCATGCACATTCTGGCCGGTCTTCGCTGAAATGAGCGGTGCGTCCTCTGCATCGATCCCGATCACGTCCTCGATCTCCTCTTTCACCCGTTCCGGGTCGGCACTCGGCAGGTCAATCTTGTTGATGACCGGCATCACATCCAGATCATGATCCAGCGCCAGATATACATTGGCAAGGGTCTGTGCCTCCACTCCCTGCGCCGCGTCTACCACAAGGATCGCACCATCGCAGGCTGCAAGGCTTCTGGATACCTCATAGTTAAAGTCTACATGTCCCGGCGTATCGATCAGGTTGAACATATATTCTTCCCCGTCGTCTGCCTTGTAGATCGTGCGGACTGCCTGGGCTTTGATCGTAATTCCCCTCTCCCGCTCCAGATCCATATTGTCGAGGACCTGAGCCTGCATCTCACGGTCTGTAAGCAGCCCCGTCATCTCGATGATCCGGTCTGCCAGTGTGGATTTCCCGTGATCTATGTGTGCAATGATACAAAAATTTCTGATTTTACTCTGATCTATTACTGCCAATTTGATTCCTCCATATTTTTTTCCTGCAGCAGTTCAGCCGTCTGGTCACAGGCTGAACCTTACACATCATATTTAAGCTGACTGTTTTACAATAAACAGTTCCACTGCAAGGGTGTCTGTTATGAGACCGGTCTTGACTCTCTGTTCGAGATCTGCGCTGTCCTCCATGACTTTTCTCAGCTCACCCGGCTGAAATCTTTTCGCCAGATCCATATATTTCCCCGCAACAAAAGGATGCAGCCCTGCTTTTGAAGCGATATCCTTTCTCCCGAATCCCTGTCTCGATAGTTCTTTTACATGGAACAGATCCCTGTATTCTTTCGACATGAGGGCCAGAATACGCATCGGCGGCTCTTTCAGCGCGAGCAGATCATAGTACAGGTCCAGCGCTCTTTTCTGATCCTTTGCCGCCACTGCATTGACCATATCAAAAATGTGATTCGTGATCTGTGTCACGCAGATAGCATCCACATCTTCCCGTGCAATGACATTACGGTCCAGACAGTAGCAGAACAGCTTTTCCAGCTCTTTTGTGATATTCTCCATATCCGTTCCGACTTTGTTCAGAAAATATGCGATATCCGGCTGTGACATCTCTTTCTTTTCCTTCCGGATCAGCCCGGAGACCCATTTGCGGAGCGTGTTCTCGTCCTGGGCGCCAAGCTCTGCGATATATCCTTTTGCCTTTACTGTCTTGTAAAGTTTACCGCGCTTGTCTACTTCATTTTCTATAAAAATAAAAAAAGTCGTTTCGGGTATCCCGCTGCTGATATAATCTGCCAGGTCATTCCCTCCGCTTTTAAAGAATCCGGTATCCTCAAATACGATCAGCCGGCGCTCTGCAAAAAAAGGCAGAGTCTCCGCCAGATCGATCACTTCTTTGATGTCTGTCTTCTTCCCTTCATAGTAAGAATAATTCATAGTGTCCCCTTCGGGAACCATGGCTTTGACGAACCGTTCCTTATACTGCTTCTTCAGGTAAGCCTCCTGGCCATACAGAAGATATATCTGTTTAAATTGTCCTGTTTTTAAATCTTCATTCAGGCTTTTCATAACTCTTGTATTATAAAGGAAAGAAACACGTTTTGACAAGAGATTTATGATAACAGTTCAGCTCCATGAGCGGAGCGCCTGCTAATGAGTAAAACAGCGCAGGGCAGACTGTTTACTGAAATCCGTTTATCGTCATGGTCACCCCGTCGCTTCGTATCATAACCGCTCCGTTGTCCTGCGTGGAATAAACTGTACATCCGGCATCGTTAAGCCTCTGCAGCGTCTCTGCGTGAGGATGTCCGTACCGGTTGTCCTTCCCTGCTGAAATCACAGCATACTCCGGTGCTGTGATCTGCAGAAATTCCTCTGTCCCGGAATTTTCCGATCCATGATGGGCGGCTTTCAGGACATCATAGTCCCTCAGCAGTCCGGAGCTGATCAGACTTTCTTCTCCACTGCCTTCCACATCACCGGTAAACAGCATATCAAATTCTCCAAAAGACAGATCCAGAACAAGAGAGGTCTCATTTCCCGGCTCCACTTCCAATCCGCTTTCCGGTCCGATACAGGTAAGGATCATGCCCTTTTCCTCTTCTGCCGCGCCTGTTGTGATCTTGTCTCCCGGACCCATGACTGTGACTCTCGTTCCGTTTTTTACGGCAATCTGCGCGAGCTCGATAAGTTTTTCATCCTGATATTCCAAAGGCGGCATCACAAGATTCCGGATTTTCACCCCGAACGTCTGATTCTCCAGCATCTCCCGCACTCCGCTGATATGATCGTCATCTCCATGGGTCACAAATACATAGTCAAGCGCATCCACCCCCCGTGAGAGAAAATAAGGTTCCAGACGGTAAGTCCCCACGGATGAGACATCGCTGCTCCCGCCGTCGATCAGGCAGTTGAGAGAATCATGTCTGATATGGATCCCGTCTCCCTGCCCCACATCCAGTACTGTGATCTGTGCTTCATCCGGCAGCCGGAATCCGCCCCTGCATACCAGTGCCATCCCCGCTGCAAAGAACAGTATCGCACAGCCGGGGAGTCTGCATGGTTTCCGGCTTTTATTTGAAATCTTATTCCCGCTTTTCCTCTTTTCTTCCTCCTGTTCTCTTTTTCCGGCAATATACTTGAACAAAATCCATAATCCGGCCAGTACCAGATAATATACCATGATCCAGGGCGCGTCCGGCTTCCCCGCCACAAACCGGTTACAGGGAAGCATACCTGCCCATGTACACACCTGATCATAGCTCCGGAGTACCCCGCCGCAGATTTGCAGCACGGCACCGCCCGCGGCATCGGACATAAGGCTCAGCGCAGATCCTGCCACTCCCGCTCCCATTGCAACAGGCATGACAGGGATCACGATCAGGTTCAGAAATACAGAATATGGAGGGACTTCGAAATAAAACCAGAGCAGAGGGCCAAGCAGGAACACATTGACAGCAAGACTGGTGCTCAGACCGTTCAAGATCCAGAGAAGAATGGTAAATCCTTTGCTCTGTACCCGGGCAATCCGTCCTGTTTTCCTGCGCTCAAGACGTCTCTTTCTGTCACTGACCTGCGCACATCCGAACATCTCAGAAAACACCGGACTGAACAGGGCAATTCCCAGGATTGCCCCGTAAGAAAGCTGGAATCCTGCATCTGTCAGATACAGCGGCTGCCGGAAACAAAGAATGGCAGCGGACAGGAACAGGCTGGTCAAGAGATCATAGTCCCTGCCCGTGATCTCTGCGCCGATCCGCACCATGAACATGATCAGGGCACGAAGGCTGGAGACACCGGCTCCGATCATCAGGCTGTAAAGGATCAGCAGCACACCTCCTGTAAGACCTGAAATGGTAAATCCACATCTGGCTTTCCGAAGGAGATTATAGATTCCCATGCCCAGAAAAGTCATATGCAGGCCGGAGATAATTTTCGGCACAACTCAAAGAGTGAAAATGGCCATTTTACAGGCTTTCTACACAATATACATCTATTTTTGATAATGTGTTCTATATATAACCTGCATAAAAT
>DYCJ01000152.1:0-668 GCA_019418195.1 Clostridiales bacterium
GTGGAAGGCACTGGAAAAGTTTATGGATATGGAAAAAGATGTGACTGTAATCGCGCTTACCGCTACGCCGCCTTATGATTCAACGCCGGCACAGTGGGAGAGGTATACAAAGATGTGCGGCCCGGTGGACGCAGAGATTACAGTGCCAGAACTGGTAAAGGAAGGCAGCCTGTGTCCGCATCAGGATTATGTGTGGTTCAACTGCCCCTCACAGGAGGAAGGGGAAAAGATATCACAATTCAGACAAAGTGCAGCGAATATGTTTGAGTTCCTGATGAATGATGCGAGTCTGGGGGAAGCAGCAGCATCCCATCCGGCTCTGAAAGATTATGAGGGATATTGTGACAGGATGCTTGAAAATCCGGGATATCTTTCAGGACTTCTTATTTATTGTCAGGCAAAGCGGATTCCATTTTCCAGACGGTGGACGGAGGTGCTCGGTGTCAGCGAGATGCCGCCTGTATCAGAAAAATGGATGGAATATTTTCTTCAGGGGTTTCTATACGATGATACGGACAGTTATCAGACAGATCAGAAATACAGGGAAGCACTGAAAAAACAGTTGAGAGAAGCCGGGCTGACAGAGAAAAATAAAGTACATTTTCTTGTTAATGATAAGATTGAAAAGATGCTTGTCAATAGCAGTGGGAAAATGGACAGTATCCTGA
>DYCJ01000152.1:678-6355 GCA_019418195.1 Clostridiales bacterium
GTATCCTGAAGATTGCATCCTGCGAGCATACTGCTATGGGAGAAAAACTCAGGATGCTGATCCTGACAGATTATATCAGGGGCGAGTACAAAAGTGCTGTAGGACGTCCGGAAAAAGATGTCGGAACGATTGGCGTGGTCCCTGTGTTTGAGGTGCTCAGGAGACGGGGCGCCGGATGGAGGACAGGCGTTCTGTGTGGAAGTCTGGTTATACTGCCGGATACGGCAGAGGATGCGTTTACAGAGGCGATTCTCAGGATTGATCCGACAGCATCTGTTCCGGTATTTCAGAAGTTCAGAGATGCTGAGGGGACGGCGGTCGGTTATTCGGAAGTTCCGATCAAGGGAAAGCTCAGCCTGTATACGCAGGCAGTTACGAAAATATTTGAAAGAGGCTATATCCAGATCCTGGTCGGAACGAAATCTCTGCTCGGAGAGGGGTGGGATTCCCCGGGGATCAACTCCCTGATTCTGGCGAGTACGGTCGGATCTTACGTGCTGGGAAATCAGATGCGCGGCAGAGCGATACGGATCAATCCGCGGGATCCGGGCAAAGTGAGCAATATCTGGCATCTTGTCTGTATGTCTATACCGCAGGACGAGAAGGAAAGACGGCGTATGGGGATCGAAGAGCCGGAATTATCGGAAGACTTTTATACTCTGCAGAGAAGGATGGACGGAGTACTCGGGGTCAGTTATGACGGCACAGTTATTGAAAACGGTCTTGGGCGTATGCAGACGATAAGAAAGCCGTTTACAAAAAAACATATTGAGAAGATCAATGAAGACACAGCCTGCCGAAGCGCTGACCGTTCCCGGGTTGCAGAGCAGTGGAAGAGCGCTCTGGTCAAATGGAATGGCAGGGAAATTGCAGACGAGTTTATGGCCGACCGGAAAAACTTCCGCCCGGGTGTAGGATTTGTAAATGCACTGGGTGTACAGATTATGGTAATACTTGGTGAGCTGCTGAATATTTACTTGTTCCTTTTGAGGAAAGGAAATACCTCATACGTGCCGTTTGCAGGTTTTACTATGATATTTCTTCTGCTAAGTTATGTGTCATGTGGAAAGATCATCCGGCAGCTTACGCCGATGTGGCGCTTTAGGGGGATGAGCAGGGGAGTTCTTGCGGCACTTAAGAAAGCAGGTTATATAACATCCGAGTGTGAGGTTATATCAAAGGAAGAGGATGGCATCTGGTTTGGCACATGGCTCAGGGGCGGTACTGACCGGGAAAAAAATCTCTATGCAGATACGTTCGCCCAGATGCTCGCTCCGGTTGAGAACCAGAGGTATCTGCTCTGTCATGGAGGAAATGCGGCACGTGCGAAAGAATATTTCTGTGTCCCGGATATTTTTGCGTCAGCCAGAGATAAAGCCGAGATATTCCGTATGGAGCTGATTCCTTACATCGGGAGATTCCGGCTGGTATATACGCGGAATCCGGAGGGGAGAAAGATCCTGCTCCATGCGAGGGCAAAGGCATTTTCCAATAGGAATGAGCGAAGGACGGACAGGAGAAAGTGCGTGAAAGGGATGCTGGAATAGGCGGATGCGTGAAAGTAAGGCTTGAACCCTTATGACAGGAAGATATATAATATCAGTTGAGACAGAAAATGGCAGGCATGACGAGGAGGAATGAAAATGAGCATTCAATATGAGAAGCTGGAAAAATGTTATGAATACTACCGGTCACTGACCGGTTTTGTCCCCAGAGTGGGCCTGATCCTCGGGTCCGGTCTGGGCGGATATGCAAAAAATATGAAAGTGGAGCTGGAGATCCCGTACAGTGATATTCCCGGATTTCCTGTGTCTACTGTACAGGGGCACGACGGAAAGTTTCTGCTGGGATATATTGGAAACGTTCCGGCTGTTGCAATGAAAGGCCGTGTGCATTATTATGAAGGGTATGATATGAAGGATGTGGTGCTCCCCACGCGGCTGATGAAACGGATGGGGATCGAGGTGCTTTTCCTTACGAATGCAGCCGGCGGTATCAATCCGAAATTTCATGTGGGGGACTTTATGATGATCACAGACCAGATCTCAAGCTTCGTCCCATCACCTCTGATCGGGGAAAATGTCTCCGAGCTGGGCGGGCGTTTTCCGGATATGACGCACATCTATGACGTGGAACTGATGAAACTGATCGAGGAGACGGCGCAGGAAGAATCTATCTCCCTGCAGAAAGGCGTTTATCTTCAGACCACAGGTCCGAATTTTGAGAGCCCTGCAGAAATCCGTATGTATGCAGTGCTTGGAGCTGATGCAGTGGGAATGAGCACTGCCTGTGAAGCAATCGCTGCACGCCATGCGGGAGTACGCGTATGCGGTATTTCCTGTATTTCGAATATGGCAAGCGGGCTGTCGGACGAAGAGCTGAGTCATCTGGACGTACAGTCGGTCGCGGACAAGCGTTCCGGCGAATTTGAACGTCTGGTGACAAAGAGTATTGAGAAGATGTGAGGAGACAGAGATGAGAACAAGAATATATAATGCAAGAATACTGACAATGGAAGAAGACAGAAAGATATTTAAAGGGGAAATCCAGATCGAAGACGGACGGATTTCCTGCGTGAAACCATGCGACGGTGATGAGGATGATGTAAACAAAGGAATCTGGGATAATGAGATCAATGCAGAAGGCAATCTGATCATGCCTGGATTTAAGAATGCACATACTCATTCACCGATGACTTTTTTGCGCTCCTATGCCGATGATATGAAGCTGCAGGAATGGCTGTATGATAAGGTGTTCCCGGCTGAGGCAAAACTTACAGAAGATGACATCTACTGGCTGACAAAACTGGCAATCATGGAATACCTGACCAGCGGAATCACGTCAGCTTTTGATATGTATAAGCTGAAACATGAAACTGCCAGGGCGTCAGAGGAAACGGGGTTTCGCATGGTACTGTGCGGAGATATCAATGATTTTGGGGGGACTGCTCAGGATGTCGAGCATGATTATCTGAAATATAATAAGGACAAGAGCGGTCTTGTATCCTACCGTATGGGATTCCACGCAGAGTATACGAGCAGCCGGGAACTGATGGAAAGTCTGGCAGAAACAGCGGACAAATACAGGGCGCCAATCTGTGTGCATTGTTCCGAGACAAAGAAAGAAGTGGAGGAATGCAGGGAACGTTCCGGCATGTCGCCGGTGGCGTACATGGACTCTCTGGGTCTGTTCCGCCATGGCGGTGTTCTGTTCCACGGAGTGCACATGGATGCGACTGATTTCGATATTATAAAAGAGCGCGGGATATATGTTGTCACAAATCCGGCATCGAACCTGAAACTGGCAAGCGGTATCGCACCGGTGAAGCATTATCTAGACCTGGATATTCCGATAGCCATCGGAACGGACGGGCCGGCCAGCAACAACTGTCTCGATATGTTCCGGGAGATGTTCCTGGTGACCGGACTTCAAAAAGTGTACTGTGATGATCCGGAGGCTGTTCCGGCAAGGGATGTCCTTAAGATGGCTGTGACAAACGGGGCTCATGCGATGGGACTGACTGACTGCGATATGATCGCGCCGGGAAAACGTGCGGACCTGATCATGATCGACCTGACACAGCCCAATATGCAGCCGCTTCACAATATTGAGAAGAATATAGTATACAGCGCGAGCAAGCAGAATGTTAAGATGACAATGATCGATGGAAGAGTACTGTATCAGGATGGCATTTTCTATGTAGGGGAGACGAAAGAAAAGATTTATGAAAATGCAAACCGGATCGCAGAACGTATCCTTGGTGCGCAGGCATTGGAAGAGAGTGTTTAACAGAAGAGAATATTTAACAGAAGTGAAAATTTGGAAGTGGGTATTTAATAGTAGAAAGGGGTACATATGATGAGAGCAGCAATATTTGCGATAGATACAGGCGCGTATAAGGCAAAAGCGGAGAGTGCGGCCGCAACAGCACTGAAACGTCTTTTGGAACAGGCGGGATTTGAAGTGAAGGCAGCCGGGATCCTTCCGCAGGAGAGAGAGGTCGTTGCCACTGTGATCACACAGCTGTCGGATTCGGAATCTGTAGAACTGATCCTGACTGCAGGTGCAACAGGGTACCTGGAAGAGGATTGTGCCGCAGATGCGGTCATCGATACGTCTGAGAGACTTCTGCCCGGAATACCGGAGGCGCTCCGGGCGTATAATCTCAGATATTCCAAAAAGGCGATCCTGGAAACCATGGCGGCAGGAATCCGTAACAAGACACTTGTGATCAATCTGCCTGAAAGTGCAAAGACGGCAAAAGAAGACATGGAATATATCCTGCCGGAAGTAGTACAGGTTGTGGAGAATATTAATTTATGATGAGAGTGACATATTTGGGACACAGTGGTTTTTTACTGGAGATGGAAAATATATACTGTCTTTTTGATTATTATAAAGGCGAGTTCCCGGAGTGGGACCGCGATAAGAAGATGGTGGTATTTGTAAGCCATGCCCACCATGACCATTTTAGAAAAGAGATCTTCCGGCTGAGGGAAACCTTTTCTGAGATATGTTATATATTATCGTCGGATATCGAACCGTCAGAATATTTACATGTTTGCCCCTCCCCATGTTCCGATATCATATCCATGGGACCGAATGAAGAGAAAGATGTATTTGGGATAAAAGTAAGGACATTGCGATCAAATGATCAGGGAGTGGCATATCTTCTCCACTGCGGAGGCAGGACAATCTACCATGCGGGAGACCTGAACTGGTGGCATTGGGAAGAAGAGTCAGAGGTATTCAATAAGATGATCCGCCGTACCTATCAGTCCGAGATCAATAAACTCCAGCATGAGAAGATCGACATTGCGTTCGTACCTGTTGATCCCAGGCTGGGGGAGCAGTATTGCTGGGGGATTGACTGTTTCATGAAACGTACGGATACAAAGTATGTATTTCCGATGCATTTCTGGGGAAATTATGATATTTTTGACCGGCTTATGCTGGAGAAATGTACAGAAACTTACAAGGACAAGATCATGAAGATCGAGCGCGAAGGACAGACATTCCTGATAGAAGCGTAACAGTTAAAATAGTAGGATCGTTTAAAAATAATTATCGTGAGGAAGAACGAATGCTTGTAAAAATATATACAGATGGAGCGGCGAGGGGAAATCCGGACGGACCGGGAGGCTATGGCTGTGTGCTCGAGTATGTCGATACCAAAGGAGAACTGCATGTGAAAGAAATATCGCAGGGATATGTACGCACGACCAATAACCGTATGGAGCTGATGGCAGTGATCGCAGGACTGGAAGCTTTGAACCGTCCGTGCACAGTGGAAGTTTATTCAGATTCCCAGTATGTGGTAAATGCATTTAATCAGCACTGGGTGGACGGCTGGCTGAAGAAAGGCTGGAAGAGAGGCAAGAATGAGCCTGTGAAAAACGTGGATCTTTGGAAAAGGCTTCTCTCAGCTAAGGGAAAGCACAATGTGACGTTTCACTGGGTCAAAGGTCATGACGGGCATCCCCAGAATGAGAGATGCGACGAACTTGCTACGACGGCAGCAGACGGAGACGAGCTTATTGTTGACGAAGGTGTTTGAAAATAGTATAATCAGTAACTGTGTCAAGTAAGACAGACGATCGCGGATGCAGGAGCCGAAAGGCTGCAGACGAGGAAAGTCCGGGCTTCACAGGGCAGGATGCCGGATAACGTCCGGTGG
>DYCJ01000153.1 GCA_019418195.1 Clostridiales bacterium
GATAGAAGGAAACCATATGCTTGTAGACGGTTGTTTCCACCATTGCGCCGAGTTCCTTTTCGTCTGAAAGTACATCATCGATCATCAGCACCGCATTGCGGATCGCTGCATCGGCAACAAAGATTTTCGGTTTTCCCTTTAGAGAGCCTTTGCGTCCGACATCCATTGGTTTTGCCAGATAAATGAGATTGGACATTTCCAGCGCCTTAATATAATTGTCAATCGTTGTGATCGAGGTATTCTCCAATTCCTTTGCCGCAGTCGTTGCATTAAAAATTTCCGTTGAATTCATACATAAGTAGAGAAACAGCTTTTCCATAAGCAGTGGACTTCGGATATTAAAAAGCGACAGCACATCACGCTTGATAACCTTGTCCACCACGTCCTCCCGCAGCATCCTTTGGGCATAGGCGTCATCATCCGATAATACAAGCTCTGGAAAACCTCCGGTCATAAGATATCGGTTAAAATGATTTTGCAGCGGGGTAAATTTATCCATCAGATCACCAAGTTCCGCCAGATCCATACTTTCAAGCTCCGATAAACGTAAATTTTCCGGCAGGAGAGGCAGATCCAGTTCAAGCAGCCTGCAATATTCGTAAAAGGACATAGTAGGTATTTTGAGAACGCTCCATCGGCCTGTACCGCTGTCTGCGGAGCCCTTTTCCAGGACAGGGCTGGCAGATCCGGTGGCGATCAGCCGGATATCTTTTCTGCTGTCGTAGATTACCTTCATCCAGAGTTCCCAGTTTTCGGTGTACTGCACTTCATCAAAAAGGATATACCTAATGCCTTCAATAGGGTACATCGTTTCATAGATAGACAGTACATTTTCCACATTGACAAGTTTCAGGATCGGATTATCGAAGGTGGCATATAAAATATTTTTGGGATTGACGCCCTCATCGATCAGATGCTCGATAATCTGATACAGGATGGTCGTCTTACCCACGCGTCTCATGCCGGATAAAACGGCAAACCTTCGAATGCTCGTATGCATGAGTATCTTCAAAGCTTCGTAATAAGCCAGCCTCTTCTGCGGTTTGCTTTCCTCCTTGATGGCAGAAGGTGTGCGCCACCACGGATTATACTGCCGCAATACTTTCATAACTTGTTCATCATTTACGATTGCCATAATACACCTCCATAATAGTATTATTTCAACGGAGTTCAACTATTATACTATTTGTTTTCCGCAACTATTTACAAAGTATATTATAATAATAGTCAATTTGGATTGCAAGCTGTTTTAGTAATGCGATCATCTGCATGTGTAACAAGGAATCTCATATTTTTTCCGCCAGCTTCTTGTCCAGATCATAGAGTATCTCCACCATCTGTGCGGGTGTTTCTTTATACCCGCGCAGAATCCACGCATTGATGATGCCATAAAGAGCATAGGCAGTTCCGTATTGTCTATAATAGGCAGGTATATCTTTCTCATGTTTGTCAGGAGCTAATACTTTCAAATAAACATCCAGGATAACTTTCTGATGTCAGGTCTCATATGTGCTGTCAATATAATGGGTTAAGACGGTATATAATAAGGAGATAGTTAGTGGAAAAAACGGGGGTGCTACAAATGCTTCAAACGATGTTATTTATTTGTATGGGGTATTTATCCGGAAGTGTATTATATGCTTTGATTATAATCCCGGAACGGCGAACGCCTTTATGTACGGTGGATTCTGGTGCGGTTTATTTACGCTGCTGTTCGATCTGCTCAAAGGATTCATCCCGGTATATCAGTTTATGCATTATGGAAATGCAGTTAAAGTTGACCCTTTTATGACGGCTCTCGTTATAGCCGCGCTGGTCATCGGGCAATGCTGCTCAATCCCTACACGCTGTACAGCGAGGGACTGGCAGAAAAGATCAACAACTTCTATATAAAGCCGGTTCAAAAAGCGCCGACTGCATTTGGAGCGGTCTACAGTGCAGGACAGTTATACAGACGTCTGCCTGTTCACTCTCCCGTGTATTATCGCAATGGTAAAGAACCAAAGGAAGACCGGTCACCCGTGTGATCGATATTATGCTGACAGACGAGAATAGTCTGTATTTTATCACGGCAAAAGGCAAGGCGTTTTATGCCCAGCTCATGGAGAATCCGTACATGGCGGAGATCTATCCACAGGAAGAGAGCCGGACAGCGCTGGAGGTCTTTCGTGTGTCAGAGGGAACGGGGGGAGTTCTTCGACTTATCCGTTAAGCCGATTTTCAGAGACACCTTTGTGTTGGGCGGCCATGATCCGGAAGCTCCGGGTGTGGCGGAGATGCTGCTGGCAAATTATAAAATACATGACTGAGTTATCGGTCCTCCCTTATATTCTGATGATATGGATGATATGAACAAAGATACAGCCCCGCCGGGTTAATGGCGGGGCTGTATCTTTGCCGGAATCGAAAATTATTTTTCCTGCTCGAGCAGCTCCCTTATCTGATCTGCCGGGAGATTGCAGCTGGCTGCTATTTCCTCTGTAGTTTTACCCTCCCGAAAGAGCCTGAAAATCGTCTCCGCAAGCTTCAATCCGGAAGCTCTGCCTTCTGCATTGCCTTTTGGGGCAGAATTTGACTGTACAATACCTATACAAGCGACATAAACCACTCAACAGTCGCCGGATCATAGTGTGAGAAGAACAGGCTGTTTCCTGTATCCAGCGCCTCGATCTCTTTCATCTCCTCACCGGTCAGGGAGAAGTCAAAGATATTAAAGTTTTCTTCCATGCGGTTCTTGTGTGTAGACTTCGGGATCAGCACTACATCGCTCTGAAGAAGGAAACGAAGCGCTGTCTGAGCTACGGATTTGCCGTATTTTTCACCGATCTTTTTCAGTACCGGATTGTTGAAATAGTCGTTCTTGCCTTCTGCAAAAGGCCCCCATGACATGATCTGGGTTCCATTCTTTTTCATGTATTCTTTTGCGACTTTCTGCTGCTGGAACACATGAGTCTCCACCTGATTTACAGCCGGTTTGATCCGGGAGAAATGGAAGAGATCCAGATAACGGTCCGGATAGAAGTTGGACACACCGATGGCACGTACTCTGCCCTCATCGTAAGCCTCTTCCATTGCACGGCAAGTTCCGTAGTAATCGCCAAATGGCTGATGGATCAGGAGCAGATCGATATAACCTGTCTGCAGCTTTTTCAGAGACTCTTCGATAGAAGCTTTCGCTTTCTCGTATCCTGCGTTTGTGATCCATACTTTTGTCGTGATGAAAAACTCTTCTCTCGGAAGTCCGCTCTTTTTCAGGGCGTTTCCGACCCCTTCTTCGTTGCCGTATGCCTGAGCGGTATCAATGCTGCGGTAGCCTGTCTCAATTGCTTCCAGCACGCAGCGCTCTGTCTCTTCCGGCGGAGTCTGATATACTCCGTATCCTAATTTCGGCATCTTGACGCCATTGTTTAATGTAACATATTCCATGATAAATTCCTCCGTTCTTTTGAATATTGATTTCCTGTTTCCAATTACAAGTTTACATCCGAAGAGAAAAAAAGTACAATAAGAATACAGGAATCCAGATTCCTAAAAATGAATAGTGAAAGGAGGGAGGAGTATGTTGAATTTGCTGGAGCTGGAGCAGCTTGCCGCATTTGCAGAATACGGGACACTGTCGAAAGCCGCTGAAAAACTGAATATTTCACAGCCTACGATCACAAGGACGATGCAGCATCTTGAAGATGAATTCGGAGTGCCGTTGTTTGAACGAAGTAAGAATCACATTGCGCTGAATGAAACAGGAAGACGGGCTGTCGGTTATGCCGCCCAACTTTTAAAAGACGCAGAAAAAGCAGTGGAAGACGTCCGGGCGTTTGACCGGAGCCTGCATACGATCACAGTCAGCTCTTGTGCGCCCGCCCCACTGTGGCGTCTGCTCCCCATGCTGTCGGATGCATTTCCGGATATGACACTCTCATCCTCCATTAAAAATATCCCATCGGTCCTGGAAGATGTGAGATCTGCTCACTGCCTTCTGGCGGTGCTGCCGGATATACCGGAAGAGGGGAGCATTCCAGAAACATATTGCTGCCGGCCCTTTATGAAAGAAAATCTGGCGGTGTGCGTGCCTCCTGACCATATGCTTGCCGGGTATAAAGAGGTGTCTTTTGAAGTGCTAAACGGATATAATTTCCTGCTGGGTACAAGGCTCGGGTTCTGGGACGACATGTGCCGGGAAAAAATGCCGGCTTCAAGGTTTCTGGTACAGACGGATCAGTTTACAATGGAGGAACTGATCAGGGAATCTTCCCTGCCCTGCTTTGTGACAGACGTTGCTGAGTATGACGGAGAAATATACGGAGACAGAATTGTCATACCCATCTCAGACCAGGCGGCGAAGATAACATTTCATATAGTATATGACGGGACAGAGAAAAAATATGCCCCGGCGTTTGCACAACTTTTTGATTCCTGACCATGGCAGATGCCGCTTTTAATATTTCAGAAACGAAACGGAAACGCCTTGTCAATAAAACCGGGTTATCTTTATATCATCGAACGGAAATAAAGACCATATAAAGAAAGAAGGAGCAAGGTAAATGGCAAAATCAAAGCTTGTAAAAGCAAATCAGAAAATCGCCGATGCAGTGGCCGGCGGTTACAAGAAAATTGAGAGAGGTGTAGTCGGTGGATATAAAAAGATTGAAAATGGCGCGGTAGACGGATTTACAAAAATTTCCGATTCCTTTGTAGACCGGTTCCTGACAAAAGACGGGGAAGCCGTTGAGGAAGCAAAAGCGAGACTGGAAGCAGAGCAGAAAGAGAAGTAAAGAAAATGGCAAAGACGGGGGGATTGAAATAATACGGATAGGGACAGGGCAAAACACGATTGGGGACGTAGTAAAACCGCATTTTACTACGTCCCCAATAATTAACATTGCTCAGCTATTGTATACAGCAGTTTCTCCGTATCCTCCCAGCCAAGACACGGGTCGGTGATGGATTTTCCGTATACATGGTCAGTTCCGATCTGCTGGCATCCTTCCACGAGGTAGCTCTCGATCATGACGCCCTTGACGAGCCTCCGGATATCATCATCGATCCGGCGGCTGTGCAGGATCTCTTTTACGATGCGGATCTGCTGCTTATATTTCTTGCCGGAGTTGGAATGATTAGCATCAATGAGGACGGCCGGGTTTTCCAGATTCCTTTCCTCGTACTTTTCGAGAAGAAGCTGGATATCTTCATAGTGGTAGTTGGGGATCGTGTTTCCGTGCTTGTTTACGGCCCCTCTGAGGATCGTGTGGGTGAGCGGATTCCCTTCTGTCCGTACTTCCCAGCCTCTGGAGATAAAATCATGTCCTCCCTGTGCTGCAACGACAGAGTTGAGCATGACAGAGAAGTCTCCGCTGGTGGGATTCTTCATGCCTACAGGGATGTCCAGTCCGCTGACCATAAGGCGGTGCTCCTGATTCTCTACGGAGCGGGCTCCGATGGCTACATAGGAGAGAATATCGGAGAGATAGTGCCAGTTGTCCGGGTAGAGCATCTCATCCGCGGCAGTAAGTCCGGTTTCTGAGATGGAGCGGATATGCATATGGCGGATAGCAAGGATTCCTGCAAGTATATCCGGTTTTGCCTCGGGGTCCGGCTGATGGAGCATCCCCTTGTATCCCTCGCCCGTAGTACGGGGCTTATTTGTATAGATGCGGGGCACAAGTACAAGACGGTCCGAAACCTTTTCCTGTACCTTTGCCAGACGGTTTGTATATTCGCATACGGAGTCTTCATTGTCGGCCGAGCAGGGTCCCACGATCACGAGAAATTTATCGGATTCGCCTGTGATCACGTCACGTATAAGCTTGTCGCGCCCGGCTTTTATTTTTTTTATTTCTTCGGACAGGGGCTCCAGTGCTTTGACCTCGTCCGGAGAAGGCAGTTGTCTGATAAATGTAAAACTCATTGTATTTTCCTTCTGTGATTTTTATTTTAGTTCGTCGGCGGATCGGCTGATTCCACCGGATATTCTACCGGATGTAACAGTTCAGCCGAGCCATTCGTAAAACCGCACTTCGTGCTTATTGCGGCTGACGCCACTGTTTTACTCATTGACAGGCAATCAACTCATCTGATTCCAACGGACAAATTATAATACAGAGAAGGGAAATTGTCGATACTTCCGCATAAAAAGTCTTGACAGATGAGAAAAAAACGTTTATATTAACACCCATAGCAAGGGCGCTTGATCATTTGGTCAGGTGTCCTTTTTACATATATATGAATACAGGACCGTCTTCAGGCGGTCGGGAGACAAAGGCGTTTCTTCTGTTATATAGTGCAGAGGAATGCTTTTTTTGTTTAATAGGAAACTTCGTTCCCTATCAAACAAAAACGCTCCGCGGGATGC
>DYCJ01000154.1:0-670 GCA_019418195.1 Clostridiales bacterium
GTTTAATAATGAAAATCAGGTCGGTGAATATCTGAGGGGAACGAATGTCGTATATTACAGTAAACCGCGGGCGGAGTATGTCACGAATCCCGGACCGCTTGATGAGGATGCGCTGAGAAAATATTTTAAAGGTGTGGCAGAAGCCGCAAGCGGCTGTCTGCTGGAAGTTGCGCAAAGAGAAGTCGGCACGATCTTCGGAGATTACGAACGCGGGAAGAGATACGTGCAGATTGCCCGGGAGAGCATACAGGAATATTGGAAGCCATAAGGGGATAAAATCATACCGCTTTTCACTATCTTTCTTGAATTGCTTTTTTCAAGAAATTGTGTTATATTATTTTCGACATATGGCGGAAATGAAAGCGGGGTGTCTGTATGGCTAGACCGAGAAGATGCAGGAGAGTCTGCGCTGAGCCTGATTACGGCAGTTTCAGGCCGGATGGAATTCCAGGAGGCGCAAGCATAACTCTGACGGTTGATGAGTATGAGGTGATACGGCTGATCGATCTGGAGAAGCTGACGCATGAACAGTGCGCAAAACGGATGGATATTTCCAGAACTACAGTAACGGAAATCTATGAAAGCGCGCGGGAGAAGATCGCGGACAGTATTGTAAACGGAAAAGTGCTGTTGATTGCAGGCGGAGACTACCGGCTGTGCGATGGTTCGG
>DYCJ01000154.1:680-6225 GCA_019418195.1 Clostridiales bacterium
GTCAGAAAAGATGCGTCAGGCCGTCCGGCCTGGACGCGCAGGAAATATCGGTGAAAGGGGCAAATGTAATGAGAATAGCAGTAACATTTGAAAATGAAAATGTATATCAGCATTTCGGACACACGGAGCAGTTTAAAATCTATGACGTGGAAAACGGACAGATCACAAAAGAACAGACGGTTGATACGAATGGCAGCGGACATGGAGCACTGGCGGGTTTCCTGACAGAATTGGGTGTGGATACCCTAATCTGCGGCGGAATCGGCATGGGTGCGAAGAATGCTCTTGCTGAAGCGGGAATCCAATTGTACGGTGGTGTTACCGGAGGTGCCGATGAGGCTGTAAAAGCGCTTATCGAAGGAAACCTTGCGTATAATCCGGATATCCAGTGCAGCCATCACGGGGAAGGGCACCATGGAGAAGGGCATCACGGAGGACATTGCGGGGAAGATAAACACGGATGTCATGGAAACGGCGGATGCCATTGAGCAGCAGAGAGATACGCTTTTTAGTAAAATAGCATAATTTGCGTAAAAAAGACTTCTTTACATTTTAAAATAAAGAGGTCTTTTTTTGCCGCTTTTCAATAAATATATCTGTATCCATGCACTGTTGTACGGAGGTCTGTATCTGGCGCTGGCTGCGGGATATTATGCGCATCATTGTGTCGGTTGGAATCGTTATATTGCTATCTCTGTGTGCGGCGACTGCGTTGAAACAGATATTATTTATTATACATGCTGTATTTCTTGTCCCAATCGCCATAATACTGCTGATCATTTATAAGCTGCTTGATGTTCGGGTGGGATGACCACGCGGTGAATCCGGATAAATCTTATTTGCTATCTGACTGATAATTCACTATAATATCAAAAGAGACTGTCAAGGCATCACCCTGCAAAAAGTCCTGGTATTTTTTGCGGGGTATAGTGTTTTTAGGAATCGGGGAACCTAACTGTATCATCTCTGACGGTGAGGGAAATGTCCGGCAGCCTGAGTGCTGCTTTGCATTACGCGGATGCTTTCAGATTTCCTGAGCCTGCGCTCAGAGAAGACACGGAAGAAGAGGTGGACCGATGAAAGAGACATACTGGAATCAGTTTATGGCAAGCGGCAGGATCGATGATTATCTTAAGTTTAAGATGCATGAGAAAAGCAGCGGCGGGCAGGAGCAGAGCCGCGGAAAGGAACAGCGTGAATCAGATCGTACTTACGGGAATGGTCCTCTCGACCATGCCCATCGGGGAATATGACCGCCGTGTGGTCATACTGACAAAAGAACAGGGAAAGATCTCTGCATTTGCACGGGGCGCAAGACGTCCGAACAGCCCGCTTATAGGCGCGGTCAATCCGTTTTCATTCGGAGAGTTTACGCTGTACGAGGGCAGGACATCATATACGATACAGTCGGCGAATATTTCCAATTATTTTGCGGAGCTTCGGGAAGATGTGGTCGGGGCTTACTATGGATTCTATTTTCTCGAATTTGCCGATTATTATACAAAAGAATTCAATGATGAGCGGGAAATGTTAAAACTTCTCTATCAGACCCTGCGGGCGCTGATTAATCCGCATATTCCCGACAGGCTGATCCGATACATATTTGAATTGAAAGCTCTGACGGTCAACGGACAGGCGCCGCAGGTGTTTCAGTGTGTAACATGTGGGGATAAAGACCGTCCGGCCGTGTTCAGTGCGGCAAAAGGGGGGCTTGTCTGCAATGAATGCGATGGAAATGTGTTGGACGGCATGGTACTGGATAACTCCACATTATATAGCATGCAATATATAGAATCCAGCACGATCGAGAAGTTGTATACATTTAATGTGACAGAAAAAGTATTGAATGAGCTGGGAAGAGTGATGGAGCGGCTGATGGAAGTATATGTAGATAAGCGTTTTAAGTCGCTGGAGATACTGGAGACACTTACATAACATTACATCCAAGACACTTACATAACATTACATCCAATCCCTTGAAAAATACAGATACAGCCGTTATAATAAGTACCGATTGAGAAAAAGAAATGTGAGGAACATAACAATGGTTGAAAAGACAATGGATAAAATTGTAGCACTCGCAAAGTCAAGAGGATTCGTATATCCGGGTTCCGAGATTTATGGCGGGCTTGCAAACACATGGGATTACGGCAATCTTGGTGTGGAACTGAAAAATAATGTAAAGAAAGCATGGTGGAAGAAATTTGTACAGGAGAATCCGTATAATGTGGGGGTTGACTGTGCGATCCTGATGAACCCGCAGACATGGGTGGCTTCCGGACATCTCGGCGGTTTCAGCGACCCGCTGATGGACTGTAAAGAGTGCCATGAGCGTTTCCGCGCAGATAAGCTGATAGAAGATTACTGCGAAGAAAAAGGAATTACTTTAGAAGGCTCTGTGGACGGATGGTCGCAGGAGCAGATGACAGCATTTATCGAGGAACATCAGATTCCGTGTCCGACATGCGGAAAGCATAATTTTACGGATATCCGTCAGTTCAACCTGATGTTCAAGACATTCCAGGGCGTGACAGAAGATGCCAAGAACACTGTATATCTCCGTCCGGAGACTGCACAGGGGATCTTTGTGAATTTCAAGAATGTACAGCGTACATCCAGAAAGAAACTTCCGTTTGGTATCGCCCAGATCGGCAAATCATTCCGTAATGAGATCACACCGGGTAACTTTACATTCCGTACAAGAGAGTTCGAGCAGATGGAGCTGGAGTTCTTCTGCAAACCGGATACAGATCTTGAGTGGTTTGACTACTGGAAGAGCTTCTGCCTGAACTGGCTGTCTTCTCTCGGACTTAAAGACGATGAAGTCCGGTACCGCGACCACGATAAAGAAGAACTGTCCTTCTACAGCAAGGCGACTACAGACGTGGAGTTCCTCTTCCCGTTCGGATGGGGCGAGCTGTGGGGTATCGCTGACCGTACAGACTATGACCTGACACAGCATCAGAACGTATCAGGACAGGATCTGACGTATTTCGACGATGAGACTAAGGAAAAATATATTCCGTATGTTATCGAGCCGTCACTGGGAGCAGACCGTATGGTGCTTGCATTCCTTTGCAGCGCTTACGACGAGGAAAATATCGGAACAGAGGAGAAGCCGGATATGCGTACTGTGCTTCACTTCCATCCGGCGCTTGCTCCGGTCAAGATCGGCGTGCTGCCGCTCTCTAAGAAGCTCAATGAAGGGGCAGAGAAAATCTTTACAGAACTGAGCAAGTATTATAACTGCGAGTACGATGACCGCGGAAACATCGGAAAACGCTACCGCCGTCAGGATGAGATCGGAACACCTTTCTGTGTGACATACGATTTCGAGTCAGAAGAGGACGGAGCGGTAACTGTCCGTGACCGCGATACCATGGAGCAGGAAAGAATCAAGATTGAAGATCTGAAAGCATATTTCGAGAAAAAATTCGAGTGGTAACTTCTTTCGGGGACGTAGTAAAAGTTGATTTCACTACGTCCCCGATTAAGAAGCAAGGTGTCCCAAATTGAATTTTGCCCTGTCCCTGATCATGGGAAAAGGGGTGAAACAATGCCGCGTACTGCTCGCAGAAAAAGCGCTACCGACATATATCATGTGATAGCGAGAGGGATTAATAAAGAGCCTATTTTTAAGCAGAAAAGAGAGAAGAACAATTTCATAAGGCTTCTGACGAAGCATCTTAAAGATCATGATATCGAAATATATGCGTATGTTATTATGTCGACGCATTTTCATATTCTGATTCATGTTGATCTGAAACTCTTATCAAGTTATTTAGCCATTGTCTTGGCAGAATTTGCAGAATACTACAACTACAAACATAATCGGAACGGTCATGTATTTCAGGACAGGTTCAAAAGTGAATGTGTGGAAACAGAGCAGTACTTTTGGAACTGTATGAGGTATATCCATATGAATCCGGTCAATGCCAATCTTGTGAAGTCTCCTTTAAATTATACATATTCAAGTATTAAGGAATATGAAACTGAGAAAAGCCGGATAATACATTCAAAAGCGATAAAAATATATAAAGAAAAGTTTTCTGATTTTGAGGAGTATCTTGATTTTCACAACAAAGGACAAAAGCAGGTTTTTATAGATATACCTGAAGATGTAGAAACGCAGCTTGTAAAAGCAGCTTTGACGATATTGAAGCAGGAAGCACACCTGCGCGGTTTGGAAGGACCATATGAGATTATTGAAGATATCAAAATGAGAGAACAGTACAAAGACCAGATTCGGGAGGAACTGAAACTTACGAAAGCCAAAACGGAACGATTGTATCGGAATGTAAAAAGTTGTATAATTGACAAATAATCGAAAAGGGACAGGGTAAAGTTCAATTTGGGACACAGTAAAATTAAATTGGGGACGTAGTGAAATGCGGTTTTACTACGTCCCCGAAAGGAAGGAAATTGATATGGACAGAAAAAATGCATGGAACACATACACTAGCGAACAGCTCGCAGAGCTCGACAGTATCAATGAAAAATATAAATTCTGCTTAAATGCAGGCAAGACGGAGCGGGAGTGCGTGGAGCTTGCCGTCAGCATGGCCGAGGAAACCGGTTACCGGAATCTGAAAGATGTAATGGCAGCAGGCGGATCCCTCAAAACAGGAGACAAAGTCTATGCTGTGTGCATGAACAAGATGATCGCACTTTTCCGCATAGGGGAGGAGCCGGTTTCGTCGGGGATGAATATCCTCGGTGCGCACATCGACTCGCCGCGGATCGATGTGAAACAGAATCCTCTCTATGAAAATGAGGGGCTGGCATATCTGGATACGCACTATTACGGTGGAATCAAAAAATATCAGTGGGTGGCTCAGCCGCTTTCTCTGCACGGAGTCATTGCGAAAAAAGACGGAACGACAGTAAAAGTCTCTGTCGGAGAGGATGAAAATGATCCGGTATTTGTGATCACGGATCTCCTTATTCATCTTGCACAGGAGCAGATGGAGAAGAAAGCCTCCAAGGTGATCGAGGGAGAAAAGCTGGACCTGCTGATCGGAAACCGTCCGGTGGAGGAAATGATTGAAGAATTGACATCAGCAGATGCGATGGCATCAGACAAAGGAGCCGGCACAGAAGATAAGAAATCGGAAAAGGCTCAGGTGAAAGAAGCGATCAAAGCAAATGTTCTTCATATCCTGAAAGAAAAATATGACATGGCTGAAGAAGATTTCCTCTCGGCAGAGCTGGAGATCGTTCCGGCCGGCAAAGCAAGAGACTGCGGATTTGACCGGAGCATGATCCTTTCATACGGACAGGACGACAGAGTGTGTGCATTCACCTCTCTGTTTGCAATGCTTGACATTACCGAAGCGAAGAGAACGGGCTGCTGTCTTCTTGTAGATAAGGAAGAGATCGGAAGCGTCGGTGCGACCGGAATGCATTCCAAATTCTTTGAGAATACGGTCGCCGAACTGATCGCCCTGACGGAAGGTGAATCCGAATTAAAAGTCCGCCGCGCCCTGATGAATTCAAGAATGTTATCCTCCGATGTGAGCGCTGCCTACGATCCGATGTATGCAGA
>DYCJ01000155.1 GCA_019418195.1 Clostridiales bacterium
TTTGATGACACAGGGAGAGAGTTAGTATTAATGGGCAGGGGTCTGGGATTCGGCGGACATCCGGGACAGCCTGTCGATGAGAAAAAGGTGGAGAAAGTATTCAGGATCAAAAGTCGCGATACAGCAGACCAGCTCAAAGAGCTTCTTGCAGATATGCCTCTCGAGAGAGCACAGATATCAGCGGATATTATATCTTTTGCAAAAAGTAATCTTAACCTGAAACTGAACCAGAGTATTTATGTGACCCTGACAGATCATATTAATTTTGCGATCGAACGGTTTGAACAGGGAATCAACCTCCAGAATGCGCTGTTGTGGGAGATCAAAAGGTTTTATCCTCATGAGTATGAACTCGGGCATTATGCACTGGAACTGGTCAAAGAGCGGATCGGCGTAGATCTTCCGGAGGATGAAGCAGGGTTTATCGCGCTTCATTTTGTGAATGCAGAATACGGGACGGACATCCGGGATGCGTTTCGTTTCCCGAATCAGCTTAAAGACATTCTTGAGATAACAAGTGATGAACTCGGTATTGTTCTTGATGAGAGGACGCTCCATTATGAGAGGTTCGTGACTCATTTGAAATTCCTTCTTCAGCGGGTGTACCGCAGGGAGCTTCTCCCCGACGAGGAAGATGAATTGTCGGAACTGATGCGCACGAAGTATCCGAAAGAATATGCGTGCAGCCGTAAGATAGCGGAGTATATTGAAAAGAATACGGACTGCAGGCTTTCCGGCGAAGAAGTGATGTATCTTGCAATCCACATAAGACGCGTAACTATGGCGGAAGACTGATACAGTGGAGTATGTAAATTGTATTTATTGAAGAGAGGAGGAGAGAGATGTTCAATTTATTCAAAAAAAAGGAGAACAACAAAGTGATCGGATCTCCGGCGAAGGGAAGAGCTGTTGCACTGAGCGAGGTGAATGACCCGACATTCGCTGAGGAGATGCTTGGAAAAGGGGCGGCGGTCATCCCGGAGGATGGAAAGATTTGTGCCCCCGCTGACGGGGAGATAGGAATGGTGTTTGACACACTCCATGCAGTCAGCATGACAACAGACTTTGGGGCTGAGATACTGATCCATATCGGGCTTGACACGGTAAAAATGAAAGGTGAAGGCTTTACCGGGCATGTCAAGGCAGGAGATCATGTGAAGAAGGGAGATCTCCTTCTGGAAGTTGATCTTGAAAAGGTAAAAGCTGCAGGATATGACACGATCACCCCGGTGATCGTCTGCAACACACCGGATTATTCATCTGTTGAAAATGTTGGGAAAGGCGCTGTGAATGCCGGTGATGATCTGATCATAGTATCATAACAAGGGCAACGGTCAGAACAGAAACAAAAATGATTTTAACCGGGAAGTCCGGTTGAAATAGAAAAAGGGATTATGACGAGAGTCAGAATAAGGAGGGAAATTCATGAAGTTTTTACAGAAGTTAGGTAAAGCGTTAATGCTGCCTGTTGCTGTGCTTCCGATCTGTGGTATTCTCATGGGTATCGGATATGCTCTTTGTCCGTCTACTATGCAGGGCGGTGACGTAACAGGTATTGTTCAGCAGATTGGTTATTATCTCGTGAAAGCGGGCGGAGCCCTGATTGACAATATGGCGATCCTGTTCGCAATCGGTATCGGTGTTGGTCTGGCAGACGAGAACGATGGTACAGGCGGACTTGCAGCTCTGGTTTCCTGGCTGATGATCACAAACCTGCTGGCAACAGCAAACGTGACAGTTATCATGCCGTCGATCGCAGAGAACGTTGATGCTACACTTGCATTTGACAAGATTGCAAACCCGTTCATCGGTATCCTTGCCGGTGTGATCGGAGGTCTGTGCTACAATAAGTTTAAGAGCACAAAACTTCCGGACTGGTTGTCATTCTTCAGCGGCAAACGTTCTGTTGCTATTGTAGCCGGTGTTGTTTCTATTATTGTATCTGTAGTACTGCTCTTTGTATGGCCGATTCTCTTCGGCGCACTTGTTGCACTTGGCGAGGGTATCGCAAGTCTTGATGCAGTAGGAGCTGGACTGTATGCATTCTTCAACAGACTGCTTATTCCGTTCGGTCTGCACCATGCGCTGAACAATGTATTCTGGTTTGACACGATCGGACTTGGCGACCTGACTCACTTCTGGGCAGGCGAGACATCAGCAGATGTAACATGGAGCCTTGGTATGTATATGTCAGGATTCTTCCCATGTATGATGTTCGGTATTCCTGGTGCGGCTCTGGCTATGGTACATACAGCTAAGAGCAACAAGAAGAAAGTTGCGATCGGTCTTCTGAGTTCTGCAGCTATCGCAGCGTTTGTCTGCGGTGTTACAGAGCCGTTCGAGTTCGGTTTCATGTTCCTTGCACCGGTTCTGTACCTCATCTACGCACTGCTTTATGCAATCTTCACAGTGGTAACAGTGCTGGTTGGCTTCCGTGCAGGATTCAGTTTCTCCGCTGGTCTGACAGACCTCGTATTCTCTGCTTCCCTTCCGGCAGCAGCAAATACATGGATGATCATTCCGCTCGGTGTTGCAGCGTTCCTTGTATTCTATATTGTATTCCGCTTCGCGATCGTGAAATTCGATCTGAAGACACCGGGACGTGAGGATGATGACGATACAGAGGCAGAGAAGAGCGCAGTTCTTGCAAATGATGACTTTACAGAAGTTGCTAAGATCGTGCTGGAAGGTGTCGGCGGAAAAGAAAACGTGACATCCATTGATAACTGTATTACAAGACTTCGCCTTGAAATCAAGGATTACACAAAGGTTGATGAAAAGAAGATCAAATCTGCGGGAGTTGCAGGCGTAATCCGTCCGGGCAAGAATTCGGTACAGGTTATTGTTGGTACTAAAGTACAGTTCGTTGCAGACGAATTCAAGAAACTCTGCAAATAAGTATAATTATAAATAATCCCTTTTGAATCTGGTCGGGGACGTAGTGAAATCTGATTTGCTGCGTCCTCGATCGTATTTTAACCTGTCGCTGAATGGGAGCCGGGGAAATGGCGCTTGACAAAGTCTCACAGATACGCTAATATCACCATATGATTTATTATGAGAACAGGCGATGAAGAGAAGAAGTAGGAGATACCGGAGAAAACAGAAAGCAGCCGGCGGATGAGAGGCGCATGATACCGTATCTGTGAATACATCTCGGAGCCCCGTACCGAAAGTTTCTCGCAGATGATAAACCTGACAGCGGAGATGAGTAGGCTGCGGCGGAGCGGCACACGTTATCGTGCCAGATGAGGCCGGGAGAAGGATATCCCCGGCGAATTAAGGTGGTACCACGGTTTATATTCGTCCTTATTGCGAGAGCAGCAGGGACGTTTTTTATTTAACCGGAAAGGAAAGAGAAAAGGAGAAGAAAGATGGGAATTTATGAAGAACTTCAGGCCCGCGGCCTGATCGCCCAGGTGACAGATGAAGAAGGAATCAGAGAACTGGTGAATAACGGGAAAGCGGTGTTTTATATCGGATTTGATCCGACTGCGGACAGCCTGCATGTAGGACATTTCATGGCACTGTGCCTTATGAAACGTCTTCAGGAAGCGGGCAATAAGCCGATCGCCCTGATCGGAGGAGGAACGGGATATATCGGGGATCCGTCCGGAAGAACAGATATGAGGAGCATGATGACGCCGGAACAGATCCAGCATAACTGTGACTGTTTTAAGAAGCAGATGAGCAAGTTTATCGATTTCTCTGAGGGGAAAGCGCTTATGGTGAATAATGCTGACTGGCTTCTGGATCTGAACTATATCGAGCTTCTTCGTGAAGTCGGACCGCATTTCTCCGTAAACCGTATGCTGACGGCTGAGTGCTACAAGCAGAGAATGGAAAGAGGATTGAGCTTTCTTGAATTCAACTACATGATCATGCAGGCGTATGACTTCTACGCACTGTTCCAGAAATATGGATGTAACCTGCAGTTCGGAGGAGATGATCAGTGGAGCAATATGCTGGCCGGAACAGAACTGATCCGCCGCAAGCTTGGCAAGGATGCAGGAGCTATGACGATCACACTTCTTCTGAACTCCGAAGGAAAGAAGATGGGCAAGACCCAGTCCGGAGCTGTGTGGCTCGACCCGGAGAAGACATCTCCGTTCGAGTTCTATCAGTACTGGAGAAATGTAGCTGATGCTGATGTACTGAAATGTATCCGTATGCTGACATTCCTTCCTCTGGAAGAAATAGATAAGATGGATTCGTGGGAAGGCGCTCAGCTTAACACGGCGAAAGAAATCCTTGCTTACGAGCTGACCAAGCTGGTGCACGGCGAGGAAGAGGCGAAGAAAGCACAGGAGAGTGCGCGCGCCCTGTTCAGTAAAGGGAATGCGGCAGAGATGCCGACGACAGAACTGACAGAGGATGATTTTGTCGACGGCAGCATTGATATCCTGTCCATGCTTGTGAGAGCCGGACTTGTTCCTTCGAAATCTGAGGCAAGGCGTGCGGTGCAGCAGGGAGGAACTTCTGTTGACGGAGAGAAGGTAACAGATATCAAAGCACTGTTTGCAAAAGATGCATTTACAGGAGAAGGTCTGATTCTGAAAAAGGGAAAGAAAAACTTCCACAGACTGATCCTGAAATAACATTATTATAATGTAGTTACTGAAATAAAGTTTCACAAATGTATACGTGCTGCAGCGACGGAGCGGATCTGCTTATTAAAGCAGCGCTCCATTTTCTGTAAAAAAAATAAAAGAGTGCATGTGATGGAAAAAGCAGGAGGAAAATTAAGATGAGTATGAATCAGACGCCGATGTCCGAACGGGTGCACATCGGTTTCTTTGGGAAACGAAATGCAGGAAAATCCAGTGTTATGAATGCGGTGACGGGGCAGGATCTGGCAGTGGTATCAGAGGTAAAAGGGACAACGACCGACCCGGTGTATAAATCTATGGAACTTCTGCCGCTGGGACCGGTCGTGATGATGGACACTCCGGGTATCGATGACGAGGGTGAACTGGGGAGCCTGCGCGTAAAAAAGAGCTATCAGGTGCTGAATAAGACAGATGCGGCAGTGCTTGTGATTGACGGTACGGTTGGAGCATCAGAAGAGGACAGAACCCTGCTTGACCGGATCAGAAAAAAGAATATTCCGTTTGTGGTAGTTATTAATAAGAAAGAACTCGCAGATAAAGTAATGGAAGGGATTGTAAGACAGTCCTTATCCCTGGACGACGGCCGGCTCGTTTTTGTGAGTGCTGCGACTGGGGAAGGTATTTACGAATTAAAAGAACAGATCGCTGCGATCGCAGCCACGGAAGAGCCTGAAAAATATCTTGTGAGGGATCTGCTTGCTCCATCAGATATCGCGGTGCTTGTTGTGCCGATCGATTCCGCTGCTCCGAAGGGAAGACTGATCCTTCCTCAGCAGCAGACGATCCGTGATATCCTCGAGGCGGATGCGGTTTCTGTAGTGGTGAAAGAGACAGAACTGAAAGAAACACTGGGACAATTTCGGAAAAAGCCTAAAATGGTCATAACTGACAGTCAGGCATTTGAGCAGGTGTCAGCGGACACGCCTGAAGATATCCTGTTGACTTCTTTCTCTATATTAATGGCACGCTATAAAGGAAACCTCGAACAGGCAGTACGCGGTGTGACTGCTCTTGACAGTCTGGAGGACGGAGATACCGTACTGATCAGCGAGGGGTGCACCCACCACAGACAGTGCGATGACATCGGAACAGTAAAGATCCCGGGATGGATCAGAGAGTACACCGGAGGCAAAGAAATCCGGATCGAGACGACATCGGGCACCGAGTTCCCGGACGATCTGACGAAGTATAAACTGATCATCCACTGTGGCGGCTGTATGCTCAATGAGCGGGAAATGAAATGCCGGCTGAGCTGCGCGGCAGATCAGGGAGTACTGATGACAAACTACGGGATCATGATCGCATATGTGAAAGGAATACTTAAGAGGAGCGTGGAAGTATTTCCGGAGATATATAAAATGCTGTGAATTTAAAATTGTACTAAAAAAAATACAATATTTCTGAAAAACCTCTTGAAATAAATTCCACTATCAGATATACTGAAAAAGCTGTGACATGATAGCAAAGAAGCGCGAGGTTGCTGCCGATGCAAAAACATA
>DYCJ01000156.1 GCA_019418195.1 Clostridiales bacterium
CTCCCCGTCTGCAAGCGGCTCGATGACCGCATCCTTCGGGAGTCCGCCGGCACGGCTTACCACTGCGCTTTCATCCGGTGTCTCCTGGCATCCGGCCAGCATAGTCACAGACAAAGTCAGTAAAAGTGCAGCCGCTGAGCAGTATGATCTTCTCCTTTTCATCTTGTCCACGCCCCTTTCCGATCTGGTCTGTATGTCCGTCCCTTATCCGGACGATACATTATGCTGCTATCATATCTTCCCACATACACTCATGCAAGAAAGTGGACATGAAAAGCATGATCCGTGGACATCAGGGCGCGTATCGTATTATAATCAGGACTGCCGGATCAATTTCAACGTGTCCCGCCTACTCTACATCAAAAAAGGTGACCGTCACTGTAAAAGATCTCCCATCCGCATCATATCTGATCACTCCGTCATGATCCTCCACGATCCGCTCCACGCTTTTCAGTCCGTACCCGTGCAGGGAAGGATCTTTTTTACTGCTTTGGAATCCCCGCTCTTTTTGCTCCGGTATTTCGTCCGTACTGTTGCTGATCTCAATAAAGAGCATCTGGTTCTGCTGTTCGATCTTCACCATGATTTCCGGAATTCCTTCACTGCCCGGGGCGCTTTTTGCCGCCGCTTTTTCTTCTTTTCTCTGACGCGCCCGCTCACAGGCTTCAATTGCATTGTCCAGCAGATTGCCAAACAGAGAACAGATCTCCCGGTCCGAAAACGGCAGTCCGGACAGGGGCGACGCTTGTAGTTCAAAGGAGAAGCCCTGTCCCTGCGCTGTCAGACGTTTCTGCCCCAGGATCAGGTCGAGCACAAAATTCCCGGTATAAACCCATGAATCCGTCCGGACAAAATCCTTATGCAGACCGTCTATATACCCGGCAAGGCTTTCATAATCTCCGTCGCGGACATATTCTCTGATCACCAGATAATGGTTCTTTACATCGTGCACAAGCTCCCGGTTCTTCTCCACTGCTGCGCTGAGTTCTTTATATTTCTGCTGTTCCATCTCCTCTTTCATGAGCAGGAAATCATTCTCCCGCCGGATGTTCCGGTTCTTGAAGAACAACATCCCCGCCGCTGCCGCCAGAATGACAGATGTCATCAGCCCCAGGAAACTGTTCCTGAGTGCGGATGTGACCGCCGGAAAACCTGTTGATGAATAGGTGAAGCCGTATTCCAGGAAATTCTGGTATTCCAGTACCAGCGCGCTGAGCACGGCCCCTACGATGAGTAAAAGCGTCCGGTATTCACCGATCTGCCTGCAGATATCCGAACACCTGAACTTCCGCACCACAGGTATGAGCAGACATAGGACCACCAGACGGAGTACGCAGAAGACTTCATTCACATGTCCGCCCATCGCCACATAGATATCCGGCTGCCTGCTGCCGGAATAGATCAGGGACAGCACAAAAACAGCCGTGTATGTAAGGAGCATGATAAATCCGCTGTAAGTCAGGGCAATTCCTGTTCCCAGCAGCAGATTACCCCTGCATGCGATCCAAGTACCGATGATCAGGACCAGTACCCCGTACAAAAACACTTGCGCGCTGAATACAGATCCGATCCGATATTTCATGCAGACCATCCCCGCCATAACAGCAAACAGGATCCCGCAGAATATCTTTTCCTTCCGTCCCATATTTCTCAGATCCGGCAGGATTCCTGTGACCAGGTAAATATAAAGTCCTGCCTCTGCAAGTTCTAAAGCGATCCACACCGGGAGCGAACCGGCGGACCATATGATTTCCCATACCGTATCTGTCATGACCGTCTTCCTCCCCAGCAACGGCTGATCTCCTGCTTCACTTTTGACAGCCTGGCCCGGCTTACCTGGACTTCATAGCCTCTTTCCAGATAAAGCGTATCGCCGCTGATCCTGCAGATTCGCTTCATATTTACTATATATCCGCGTTCCACCGGCACGAAGATCCCCGGATCCAGTTCCTTTAAGACCGCCTCCATCGAGATCCGTTCCCGCCGGATCCCGTCATCTGTCACATAATTTACATACTTCGCCCCTTTAGATTTATACAGATAAATGATATCCCTGTACGGAATCTTCACTTTCTCCGCACCGCTCCCCACGATCCGGTACTCCTGTTCCTGATCCACGATCTTCCTTGCCAGTTCCCGGATCACCCTCGGCAGACGGGTTTCCAGATCCTGTTTTAAAATGTACTGATAAGCCTCGATCCGGTAACTCTCCGCAGCATATTCTTCATAGGATGTGATAAAAATAATGTACATTCCCGGATTATTCCGGCGGATCTTCTTCCCCAGCTCCATTCCGTCCATCCCCGCCATCTGGATATCTGCCAGCAGGATGTCGCACGGTCCGTCCGTCTGACCGGCGGCAAGGAAACTGGTTCCATCCGGATATGTACGTATCTCTGTCTCCATAGATTCCGGAGACAAAATTTCGGTTACGAGAAATGCGATCCTATCTCTGAATATTTTTTCATCATCTACAATGCCGATCTTGATCATCTGTATGAAACTCCTTTATGCATTGAATATCTCAAGTAATAAGTCTCATATAGTGTATCACAGAATCCGTTTTAGTGCAGATAAAATCATGGGGCGGTGTGAGCCAAATACATCACACCGCCCCATAACGGTCAGCACTCAAAGGTTCCTTTCACATCTTTCCAGTGTTCTTCTGCATATGCCATCAGTTTCTTTGCATCTGCCATAGGCATCGGATTAAAATACAGGAGCATACTGTGAGATCCATATCTCTGGACAAGGCGGTCCACATTTCGGATCCAGTCATCTACATTTCCTGAATGCACTTTAATCCAGAGTGATTTTCCTGCTCTTCTCGCCTTGTCATAGATCTCATACCAGTCTTCCAGCGTCCCGTCCGGGCCATGATCACCGCTCGTCCACTGAAGTGCATCGATTTCTTCGATCTCCATCAGGGCATCCACATGCTTGATCGCATCCGGACCGTCCAGATGGTAAAGTACGTGATCCAGTTTCCGGGCCTGCTGCCTTAATGGATCAACGATAAATTCGCGGAACTGGTTCGGCGACATCAGCGCAGAGAAGTCGCACTGTATCTTCGCTGTCTTTCCTTCTCCCCAGATCTGGAATACAGTATAACTTGACGATCCGTCGGTATCTTTGACCAGATCATAAAATCTGTCATAATAGTCAAAATATACATCTGTCACCTGCTGTATTCTCTCTTCCATCTCCTCCGGCTCGTCGATCAGGTCATACACAGTATGCTGTGCTCCTCTTAAAGAGGCAAGGACATCGATATTTTCCATCAGGTCCGGAATCGGAATATAGAAATCATCTCCCGCCAGTTCACGGCATTTCTTTACCAGTTCCAGATGCTTTACGAGCCATTTGTTCTCCGGATCGAATTTCAGGGCAGGAGTATCTTCCCACTCTTCCACACACTCGGTAAACCAGATCGTATCGTCACGGAATTCGATATCAGATCCGAGATACGAAGCCACTGATCCGGGTCCGAAGTCCACACTCATATTCGGAAAACTCTCTCCCATAAACTCATGGTTCTCACAGAAATGACGGTATCTTGCAACCATGCGCTCCGCATTCATATATTTGTCTTCCATATCCACCGGTTCCAGTTCTTTCGGCAGCGGCTGCGCATCCTCCTTTTCCGCCCATACTATCATGATAGGACGTCCAGTATTCTGATGTTTCCAGTAATTTCTGAATTTTTCTTTCGTCTCTTCCCAGTTCTTTTTATATTTCATTACTCGTTACTCCTCTCCTTTTTTAATCAGGTTCACTTCATACTGCAAAGGCTTCATTCCGGGATAACTTCCCAAGCGCTCTTCCCTGCTGAGTGTCCCTGTCTCTTCCTCATACCTGAACTGTGTCACCGCATATTCGCCGTTTTCATAGCCGTATCCGTCACCACAGTCTTCATAATAACGGAAAAATGCATCTTTTCCCGTATAAACGTTCAGTTTCAGCTTCATCCCGTCTGCCGCATCTGCATACATGATCTGGTCGATCATCGGAAGGATACTTCCTTCTCTTACAAATAGCGGTATTCTGTCGATAGGCGCATCTACTGTCACATACTGTCCGCCTTCATAATATTCCTCTGTCCAGAAATCATACCATCCGCATCCTGCTGGCAGATAGCATGTTCTCTTATGCTCTCTGTCAACAGGTCTGCTGTTCCTGTCATAATACATCGGCTCAGTCACCGGATAGACAAGGAGCGAACGGCCGAACATATATCCGTCTGTCACTTTCCCCGCCTCAGGGTCATCAGCGAAGTCAAAGAACAGACTTCTCATCATAGTAGCATCATTAAAGTGTACATCTGCTGCTCAACACATCCCTCCCGATCCGCGAGATAGGCGAAAAGGTAGGCTATCCGGATCAGTTCCATTTCAGTAAGACATTCCGTCGTCTGACCGGACAGAATCCGACAGCATACCGCAAAGAGCTGTCAAAGAGCGGCAAGGGAGCTTTAAACACCGATAAGGAAGATAGCCTGTAAGGACATAAAGAACCGGCAGATCGGAGGTCCTTTCCAATCTGCCGGTTCTTTATCTGTTCATCTTTTCTCTGCTTTATTTCAATTCAGTACCTGAGCCGGTCTGTTACTGCCAAGCCTCATCTCCGGCAGCCTCAGCCTGGGTTGCTCTTCTCGTATCAATGGCATTGAGCACATCGTCTGATGTCATATCACCGATAAACATAGACACAAGATCCTGTGTCAACTCTGTCCACTGCGGGTTCAGATACTTGATCGTATCCTGGAACACTGTGCCCTGTTTTTCAAAAGAATTAAGGAATTCTTCTGTAGAAGCGCTATATGAAGGCGTCTGTCCCACATTATACGGCAGGTTTTCAATCTTAGTCTCATTGTCGATCATATACTGTACGCTGTCGGCTGAAGTGATGTATTCAAGGTACTGTTCTGCCTCTTCAATGTGCTCTGATCCGGAGTAAACAAATCTGGTCGGTCCCACCGGATGTACGTTCAGGATATCATTGTCCATAAGCGGTACAAGGAACATGCCGAAATCATCTTCTGTATATGTTCCGCCTGAAGCTTCTACATATGTGGAAATCTGCCCCGGTTTGTCCATTGTCATTGCAAATTCGCCACTTCCCATATACATTGCTGTATCTGAGTATGCATCTGAGAGATAGTTGTCCCCAAAGCATCCGGACTGCGCCAGTTCATTTAACTGATCCAGAGCCTCTTTCAATTCCGGAACGTCTGCAAATTTAATCTCATTATTGTTCAGCTGATCCACAATTCCCGGTACCATTTCCTCATACTTACCGCCAATCGCTGTAAACCACATTGTCTGATGCCAGCCATCGCCACTCGGCTCATAGATCGGAGTTACTCCGTTATCTAAAAGTGTCTGACATGCTGACTTGAATTCTTCATACGATGTCGGAACCTGAATACCGTTTTCCTCAAATATCTTCTTATTGTAGATCATGTAATAATCTGTCGTTGTGTCAAAATATGTAGCGCCATATACTTTTCCGTCCACGGATGTCTGTTCTTTTGCAGCTTCATCGTACGTCTCTACCCACGGCTGATCAGAGAGATCTACAGCATTTTCCACTACATTATACTGAGACACGATGTCAAAACTTCCTGCCTGGCCTCCGAAGATATCCGGTCCCTCACCGCTGTTCAGCTTTGTCATCAGCATATTGTAATACTGGTCAGCCGGTACGATCTGATAGTCGACTTTGATGCCTGTCTCTTCCTCAAACTGTTTTCCCAGTTCCATCTCTGCATCATAAACCCAGTCCTGGCTGGCCATCAGTGTAATGGTTGTCCCGCTGCCGCTGTCACTGCTGTCACCGTCGCTGCCTGAACTGCCGCCGCATCCCACTACTCCTGTCATTGCCATTGCTCCGCACAACAACACTGCAACTACTCTTTTTTTCATCTTTTTACCTCCCGTTTATTTGATGGCTTCATTCTATCAGTATTTATGCACATGATACATGTATATCTTTTTGTGTTTTTGTCATTTTTTAACTATATCTGTTTTTGTCACCCAAAATCTCTGTTATTTTAAACAACATCTTCCTTGTACGGGAG
>DYCJ01000157.1 GCA_019418195.1 Clostridiales bacterium
CTCATCTCCGTCTGTTTTCGAACCTTATATCATCGGCATTCAGTCCGACAAACACAAATTTATTTTGTCAGCACTTCAATCCCGCTTTCTGTCACAAGTACCATATACTCGATCTGGGCGGACAGTCCGTCATCTATGGTATACACGGTCCATCCGTTATCTTCATCGACAAAATAGTCTGGGCTTCCTTCATTGATCATAGGCTCGATGGTGAACATCATACCGGGCACGAGAAGCATCTCACTTCCCTTTGGGGTGACATAGCTTACGAATGGATCTTCATGGAATTCGAGGCCGATGCCGTGGCCGCCGATCTCCTCGACTACGGAATATCCGTTTGCTTTGGCATGTGTGTTGATCGCATCAGCGATATCGCCTAAGTGACCCCACGGCTTCGCAGCTGCAAGACCCAGTTCTACGCATTCTTCCGTGACGCGGATCAGACGTTCGGCACGATCTGAGATCTTTCCCATCTTGAACATACGTGAAGCATCGGAAAAGTAGCCGTCCACGATAGTCGAGACATCGACGTTGATGATGTCTCCCTCTTTCAGGATAATATTTTCATCCGGGATGCCGTGGCAGATTTCATTATTCAGCGACGTGCATACGCTTTTCGGGAATCCCTGATAATTCAGGGGAGCCGGGATACCGCCGTGCTCCGTCGTAAAGCGGTATACGATATCGTCGATTTCGGCGGTGCTCATTCCGATACGGATGTGTTTTGCAACTTCATCGAGTACGGCAGTGTTAAGTGCGGCACTCGTTTTTATCTTTTCTATCTGGGCCGGTGTTTTGAGTAGTTTACGGGTAGGCACGATCTCACCCTTTTCTGCATGCAAAAGCATCTTTTCTTCGATCGGCATATGGCATTTTTTGTATTTTTTGCCGCTGCCGCACCAGCATAGGTCATTTCTTTCCATGAAATACATCTCCTCTAATTACATTATTGTACAGTGGCAGATCAAAACTGCCGGGCAGCAGTACAGGAATGCTGCTGCAGGTGTAACGGATCAGAAACGGTGGATGAACAGACCGCTTCGCAGTTTCGGTTCAAACCACGTTGATTTTGGCGGCATGAGCATTCCGGCATCTGCCACGGACAGGAGTTCGTCCATTGAGGTGGGATACATGGAAAATGCTATTCCGTCAGAGGCGTCGGCAGCCTCCTCAAGCGCCCCGAGTCCGCGGATACCTCCGATAAACCGGATGCGCGGATCGGTCTTCGGGTCGGTTATGCCGAAAACAGGTGCCAGGATATGATCCTGCAGGATTGACACATCCAGACCCTTTACAGGATCATCAGACATCAGTTCGGGAGAAGTGATGACCTGATACCAGTTTTTCCGGAAATACAGACCGAATTCCCCTTTGTGCGCCGGGTGGTATGCCTTTGTCCCGATTTTTCTGATCTTAAAGCCATCCTTTATCTTATCAAGAAATGAGTCAAATGTACACCCATTCCTGTCTATGATTACGCGATTATAGTCATAGATTTTCAGTTCATCAGAGGAAAAGAGGACCGAGAGAAAGTAGTTGTATTCCTCTGCGCCGGTATTGTCCGGATTTGCGGCTCTGCGCATCTGTCCGACTCTGACAGCAGAAGCAGCTCTGTGGTGTCCGTCAGCAATATAGAGATGCGGAATCTCCTTGAATAATTGAGAAATGTTATCGATATATCCTCTGTTGTCAACTTTCCATACCTGATGCCGTACACCGTCATCGCTGGTAAAATCATACAGAGCCGGATTATTTTTTATATTATTGATGATCTGCCGGAGCGCTGTACAGGGACGGTAAGCAAGGAAGATAGGTCCGGTCTGGGCGCTGCAGGCATCAACATGATGAACACGGTCTTCTTCTTTGGCAGCCAGTGTATTTTCATGTTTTAAGATCACGCCATTCAGATAGTCATCGATAGCGGCGCATCCGGCCAGTCCGGTCTGTGTCCTTCCGTCCATAGTAAGCGCATATATATAATAACACTCCGTATTATCCTGTATAAAGGATCCGTCTGTGATCATAGCATCAAGAGTACGCCGGGCTGTCTGATAGACCTCGGGGGAATAGATGTCAGTATTTTCCGGCATAAGTGTTTCCGCACGGTCGATCTTCAGGAATGACAAAGGATTTGCCCTGACGATTGTCCTTGCTTCGCTGCTGCTGTATACGTCATAGGGAAGCGCTGCGATAGAGGCGGCCAGATCGGCAGCCGGGCGTATCCCTTTGAAGGGGCGTATAGTACTCATAAATAATCTCCTTTTTAAATAATTTATACGGAATACGTTCTTTACCATGGATATTCTAACACAGCTGAAAGGCTTTTACTACCGCGCGATTCGACAAAAACCTCTATTTTTACTTGCCCGCAGGTGAAAAGTATAGTAGTATTAATATCCGAAGGAGAGATATTTTTATGTGGTATTGGATCGTAATGTTCATCCTCATTGCCGGAAGTATCGGCATGCTGGGTGTGTCATTCAGCAGTATAAAGAAAAATAAGGCGATCGCGGCAGCGCGGGAAGAGGGCGGAGGCCGGAGACGCAGACGCCGGGATGAAGAAGAGGAAGAAGACGCATATGATGCGCCGCCCCGGAGAAGGAGACGTCCGGAGCAGGAACCGGAAGAACAGCCGCAGAAGCGGCAGCGCAGGAAGAAGCGCCAGTGGAAGATCCTTCTGGAAGATATTGACAGCTGGGATAAATACACTTTTACTTTTTATGATACTGTGGGTATCGGCAGGGGAAAAGACGGAAGCATGTACGAAAAATATCTTCCGATCATAGGAGACGGCAGAGTGTCAAAACTGCACTGTGCTATCATCCACAAGGGGGATAAACTCTACCTGAAAGATGAAGGATCCAGAAATGGGACTTATCTGAATGGAGAACGGATCGAGCGTCCGGTGGTGATACAGCGAGATGACATCATCGGCATCGGAGAGACCCGGCTGGAAGTCCAGAGAATCCTGAGAGAAAGCGAGTCATAGTAAAAAACGTCCGGAACGATAATCGGTCCGGATGTTTTTTTATGCGAACAGAATATATTTGCGCTGCATATAATAGCCATATAATGTCCCTGGGGGAGTGAATTGATTCATGGATGCAAAAATGCCTTATTATATGGCGTACCCGATGCCATTTTCATACGATGACGAGAGAACAGAACGGATGGACTTTGAATATATGAAGAGTATGTATCCGGATACGGCAAAAAGGATCCTGCCCTATGTGGAAGAGGAATGCGACCGTATGGAATATGAAAACAGTATGGTTTATGACCAGTGCCCGGATAAACTTCAGCTCAGACTGATGTGCAGGAGAGTGTATGATAATGTGAGAAAGCATGAGCGTATGTTTTTCGGGGATGAAGAAGATGCGGGGCTGTCCGGGCTGGATGGCGATCAGGAAACCGGTATTTCCGGGACTGCCCGGGAGCGTGGGCACGACCGGGATGGCAGAAGCAAATCCCCGTCTCTGCGTGATTTTATCGAGGTAATGCTCTATCAGGAGCTCTATAAGCGCAGATGTGACCATAGAAGGAGATGCAGAAGATTTTACTAATAAGATGATCCATGGTATAATGACTGCGCGGCGCTTCCTTTTTTGCGCACGCAGTAAATGATCACGCATATGAAATTGTGTGAGAGTACGAAATAAAGAGAGAAGATGTATGAAGAGAAATTTAATATTTATAGGCATGCCGGCCGTAGGAAAGAGTACAGTCGGTATTGTAGTGGCAAAGCGTCTGGGGATGCGTTTCGTTGATACGGATCTCCTTATCCAGGAGCGGGAGGGAAAACTTCTCCGCGAGATAATCGCTGAGAAAGGAGAGGACGGCTTTCTGGAGATAGAAAACGAGGTTAATGCTTCAGTAAACGCGAAAAATTCCGTTATATCGCCTGGCGGCAGCGTGATCTACTGCAAAGAAGCAATGAAGCATTATAAAAAAATCGGAACGATAGTATATTTAAAAGCGTCTTATCAGACAATAAAAAGGCGGATCAAAAATCCGAAGAAACGAGGCGTAGTACTGAAAGAGGGACAGTCTCTGAGAGATTTGTATTATGAAAGAGTTCCGTATTTTGAAAAATATGCCGATATAACGGTATGTGAGGACGGATGTCGTATAGAAGATACCATAAAAAATGTATTGAATGCTGTAAAAAAGTACAGAAAAACGACGGAATTCAGGAAAAAACTTGACAATGTACCAAAGAGCAAACTAAAATAAGACGTTGAGCCGGGGGCCGTAAAGACCTGCGGTCAAAAACCGATTTAAAAATAACGGGGTTTATGATATAATAATTGCGCAAAGCGCAATCCGAAGCGATGTAACCGCTTCGCCCTGCTGCGCAGGGATTATATCGGGAGCTGCGGCTTGAAAAGTAAATGCCGCTGTGCGGCGCTTCCTTTTCTGCGCGCGCAGTATAATGATCGCGCGGGTGCAGTTTACTGCAATTCCCTTGCACAGACGTAAACGACAGACATTAAGATACAGAGGGGAAATACAAATAAGATAATAAGATCGAGGTCGAGGTGCAAAATGGAGCAATATATAATCAAAGGCGGAAATCCGCTCGTGGGAGAAGTGGAGATCGGCGGTGCTAAAAATGCTGCTCTTGCCATACTGGCAGCAGCTATCATGACAGACGAGACAGTTCTGATCGAGAATCTGCCGGATGTCAATGATATCAACGTAATGCTTGAGGCAATCAGCGAGATCGGGGCAATGGTGCAGAGGATTGACAGACATACCGTCAAGATCAATGGAGGCACGATCGGAAATTTCAATATCGAGTATGATTACATCAAGAAGATAAGAGCTTCCTATTATCTGCTTGGCGCTCTGCTTGGAAAATATAAGCATGCGGAGGTGGCGCTCCCGGGGGGATGCAATATCGGAAGCAGACCGATCGACCAGCATCTGAAAGGCTTTCGGGCGCTGGGCGCAGATGTAGATATCGAACATGGTAAGATTGTAGCTGAAGCAGATTGTCTGCGCGGTACACATCTCTATTTTGATGTTGTAAGCGTGGGCGCTACGATCAACGTGATGATGGCAGCAGCCATGTCTGAGGGGCTCACCATTATGGAAAATGTGGCGAAAGAGCCGCATGTTGTGGATGTGGCTAATTTCCTCAACAGTATGGGAGCAAATATCAGAGGCGCGGGCACTGATGTGATCAAGATCAGAGGTGTACATTCCCTTCATAAGACGGAGTATTCGATTATTCCGGATCAGATTGAGGCGGGTACGTTCATGTTTGCCGCTGCCGCGACAAAAGGTGATGTAACTGTCCTGAATGTAATTCCGAAACATCTTGATGCAACGATATCCAAACTTATAGATATCGGATGTGAAGTCGAGGAGTTTGACGATGCGGTGCGTGTTGTGGCGAAAGGCCGCCTGAGAAGTACCCAGGTGAAGACACTTCCGTACCCGGGGTATCCGACAGATATGCAGCCGCAGATCGGTGTTGCCCTGGCGCTTGCCAAAGGTACAAGTACGATCACGGAGAGCATCTTTGAGAATCGATTCAAATACCTTGGTGAGTTGGCGCGCATGGGAGCGCAGGCAAAGGTGGAAGGCAACTCTGCGACGATCGAGGGGATTGAGAAATTCTCCGGAGCAAGAGTGAGCGCACCTGATCTGAGAGCCGGAGCGGCGCTGTGTATTGCAGGTCTGGCAGCGGACGGCATCACGATTGTAGATGACATTGTTTATATCCAGAGAGGATATGAGAGATTTGAAGAGAAACTAAGAAGTCTCGGCGGTGTTATAGAAAAAGTGACGAGTGAGAAAGAGATTCAGAAGTTTAAGCTGAAAGTTGGATAAAACGAAGAATGTTGAATAGTAAAGCTTCCGGAGTAAATGCCGGAAGCTTTTTCAGCATTTTTATAGATAAATTTTATGTCGTATTTTAAGAAAATAATATAT
>DYCJ01000158.1 GCA_019418195.1 Clostridiales bacterium
CGTTGATCAGGGAAAGGATGTTGTTTGAACGAAGTGAGTTCTTCCTTTCCCTGATCGCTTTTAGCCGTATCGCAGGCTTGTTACTATATCTTATGCCCTGTAACCGGAGCCGGAAGCATCCACTCCCCGCCCGTCCCGAATACGTGAGTCAATCCACTGTATCCGATTAATTTTCGGACGCTTTATCATGGGATGTCACTCCGATAAACACGAATTTACCTCGCAAGTTCTGACAGCGGCCTTATTTGATACCCCATCTCCTCCCATTTTGTCAGCAGTTCATCCATTATCGCTGCGTTGGTGGACGATGTGCTGTGGAGCAGTACGATGGCACCGGGATGGATCCGTCCGAGGAGTTTGTCAAAAGCCTCTTCTTTGGCCGGCTGGTCGTCCTCGTACCAGTCTACGTATGCGAGACTCCAGAAGAAGGTTTTATATCCCAGTTCTTTTGCCATCTGTAGATTTGACTCACTATATTTTCCCTGAGGAGGACGATAGTATTTGGTCATCTCATGACCAGTCACATCGAGAAAAGCGTCCTCTACATCTGTTATTTCTTTTTTAAAAGAATCCATATCTGCAATCTGCGACATATCCGGGTGATGCCATGTATGATTACCGACAGTGTGTCCTTCTTCAACCATTCTTCTGATAAGATCCGGCTCGGATTCAATGTATGTGCCCACGACAAAAAATGTGGCTGATACATTATGCTTTTTCAGGGCGTCCAGTATGGGTTCAGTATTCCCGTTCTCATAGCCGGCGTCGAAGGTGAGGTAGAGGACTTTTTCATCGGTATCCTGCGCGTAAAAGGCGTCATATTGGGCCAGTTCTTCCATAGTGGCATTCCCGGCAGGCGTCTGTCCGTCTTCCTGAAAGCTCAGTCCCCAGCTGCCTTCAGCAGATGCGGCGACCGCACCTGTCTGTGTCAGATGATGAGAAACATCTGCAATCTGACCGGTGTCAGAAGAGTTGGAAGAGCTGACCGGAGAGACCGGCGAAGAATGACCGGCCAGATAAGCCGCCCCGGTTCCAAGGATATATGCGGTAAGAAAAAGTAATAGAAAACCGACAGGTTTTCGAAGATGCTTCATGAAAAGGATCGTATTGTGCAAATAATGTGAGGGCTTATGTTTCATCTGTTTTCCCTGAGCAATAGTTATCTCAATGAAAGTATATGAGTGTAAAAATAAAAAGATGTTATTGTAATATTGCATAAAAATCAATTGTAAATTTGTGCAGAGCAAAAGTTTATAACAAGATGAGAGAGCTTGACCTGATCGGCTGAGAGGCGGGATTAGATATGATTTTAGATAAGATAGAAAACTTCCGCTATTATCAGAGGTGCATCCCCGAAATTTGGGATGCTGTCCGTTTTATTGAGAAAGTGAAACGTGAGAATCTGCCGGCAGGCAGATATCCTGTAGGGAAGGGGTTTGCCTTTGTACAGGAAGGAAAGACAAGAGCATTTGATGAAGCGGATTTCGAGGTACATAAGGATTATTTTGATATGCAGGTGCTCCTTGAAGGCGAAGAAATGTGGGAATATGCAGATGTATCGACGCTTCAGGAAAAAATTCCTTATGACAGCAGTGCTGATATCCAGTGGCTTACCGGAACAGGCCAGAAGATCACTATGAAGCCGGGGATGTTTTATATTGTGTATCCGACGGATGCCCACAAACCATGCTGTCACGAAAAACAGCCCGCAGCTTACAGAAAAGTTGTCGTAAAAATCAGGATCGACAAGCTGTTACACGGGGTGACTGACCGAAAAATCCCATGGCAAAGGAGATAGGGCAATGGATGTAAAGATTGATGAGATTGTAAAACAAGTGATAAAAGAAGTGCAGAACGGGGCTTCCGGAAATGATACGGTAAAAGACGGTATACAGCTTCGGCCGGATGCCCGGATTCAGCCGGAAGGAAAGGGGGCTTTCCTGACAGGACCGGAAAACTATGAAATACAGCAATTTGAGCTCCCGGTTCCGGGAGAAAAGGAAGTTCTTGTGCACGTCGAAGGATGTGTTGTATCGGAGGCAGATGCGCAGGAATTTTTGAAAGGGATTCCAGGATATCAGTGCCCTGCTGTCGGCGTAGAAGGCACCGGGCGGGTTGTGAAAGTTGGAAGCGGTCTTATAAAAGATATACATGGAAGGACTATCAAAGAAGGAGATCTGGTGACAGCGCTTGGTTCTGTTAATGTGAAGAAAAGCGGATACGGAGATAACAAAAAAGAGATGCAGCCTTCCGGATGGTATTCTTCGTACATACTTCTTCGGGAAGATATGAAGATACTTCAGATGAATGACCTTGACCAGGATTCGAGGATGCTGTACCGTCAGGTATCGGAGATGGCAGCTTCCGTTGACCGGATATGTAAATTATATAAACCTGAAAAATATGCAAAAATAGCAGTTGCAGGCTGCAAAACAGCCGGACTTCTTGCGATTGCGGCATTGAAATGTGCCGGTTTTTCTGATATCATTGCAATAGATGAAGATGAAGGACGCCTCGCTCTCGCTGAAATGATGGGATCCAGACATAAGGTCCTTTTTACCTGCAAAAACGGCATGCAGGGAATGGTGGAGAAAGCGAGAACATGTTTTGGCGGTGAACTTGCAGATCTTGTTTTGCAGTGTGTGGAGCTTTCGGGCGGAAACAGTATTGCAAGAAGATTTGCCAGGAACGGCGGGAATACCGCTGATCTGACAAAACGTGTGAGGACGCAGCTTACCAGAGAGGCATACAGTCAGGGAGAAAAAGTACTCCGGCTGGCACAGACAGCGGAGATTCCGTTGTACAGGCTGATCACTCACCGTTTTCATCTAGATGAGATAAACCAGGCGAACTGGACGGTGCTTAGCGGTACTGGACATGTATGTGCTGTTCTGAACCGCTGAGAATGAATGAAACTATAGGAGGAAGTTATGGCGGAAGATTATACGGGAATGGCGATCGGAGTATTTGAACTGGAAAGTGAGTGTATCTGTTTTGTGGCTCTTGATGCTGCTGCAAAAGCGGCTGACGTAAAGATCCAGGCAGTGGAGAGAAACCGACTGAAAGCCGGCGCATGTGTTAAAATGAGAGGTACAGTATCAAATGTTAAAGCCGCGATGGAAGCTGCTCTCGATGCGGCAAAGGGACGTTCAAAGGTTGTATCTCACACGGTGATCGCGGCACCTTCGGAAGATACGGAAACAGCGATCACTATGACAATCGGAAAGTGAGTATGCCGGGGGCGGGGGAGAACGCCCGGGAGTGAAAAAAGAGTAAAACTGCATGGAAAGATGCGGGAAAGGACAGGTACAGATATGACGTATGGAGCTTATGGACTTGTAGAAGTCGTAGGAGAGGCAAATGCAATTCTTGTAACAGATCGTATGCTTAAGACTTCTGAAGTGGAATATGTGACGCAGGACACAAAATGCGGCGGGCATGCGCTGATCTTTGTCGGAGGAGATGTGGCTGCAGTGACAGCAGCAGTGGAGAGTGTCAGAGAAGATCCGCCGTGTGAAGTGATCGAATCGGCGGTGATATCGAACCCGTCACAGGAGATGAATGACATCGTCGAGTTATTCAAAAGCAGAAGAAAATAACAGAGAATGAAACACGGACTGTGTGATACAGAGCGAGCCGTATTTCCGGAGAGGATAGGATGATCCAGAGGAAATACGGCTCGCTTTGTATATTAAGTGGACAATTAAAAAAAAGAATAGTAGAATGTTAGATGGAATTTTGAGGATGGAAATGGAGATTACCGATTACCATGGAGAAATCAGTTTTATTTTTTGATATTGACGGCACGATCTTAAGTGAAAAGACAAGGACGATACCGCAAAGTGCCGTGACGGCGCTGCAGATGGCGAAAAAAGCCGGACATCTGCTTTTTATCAATACAGGCCGGACAATCTGCAGCATACCGACAGAAATCCGGGGAATGCCTTTTGACGGTTTTCTGTGCGGATGCGGGACTAATTTGTTCTTCCATGATGAAGAACTGCTGGCAAAGTCGTTGTCACGTGACCGTGGCAGGGCGATCATCGGCAAGGCATTTGAATGTAATCTGGGAGGGATTGCTGAAGGACCGGAAGATGTCTATTTTCCAAGTCATATTTCACGATTTGATAAGCTGGAGTCTTCACGCAGATACTTCAGACAGAGGGGGATGGGGATTGAGTGTCCGATCGAAAAAGATGATTTTATATATGATAAGCTTTTCATCTATGCAGACAAACAGAGCGACCTTAACAGTTTTTTGGAGTTTATTGATGAAGATATGGAAGCTCTGGACCGTGGCGGCAATGCATACGAGGTGGTACAGAAGGGGTATTCCAAGGCAACGGCATGCGAGTTTATGCTGGACAGGCTTGGTATGAAGAAAGAACAGGCGTATGTGTTCGGAGACAGCAGCAACGATCTGGCAATGTTTGAATTTGCAGTCCATGCCGTAGCTATGGGGGAACACGATCCGATACTTGATCCCTATACGGAATTTGTGACGAAGGCAGTGGAAGAGGACGGGATTGCCCATGCCCTGAAACATTATGCACTTATATAGGAGAGAAGTTTGATACCAATGACGGTGGCAGCCGGATAGAGCGGAGACGGAGGTGTGAATGATAATGAAAATTTTCGTATACAGTTACAGGGAATTTGATGAAGCAGAGTATTTCCAGAAGTTCTCGGAGGAGTATGGAGTGGAGCTTGGTATATCTACAGATGATCCGACGATGGAGAATGCATATCTTGCAGAGGGGTATGAGTATGTGAGCATTATTACAACAAAGATAGACGAAGAACTGATGGAACGATTTTATGATCTCGGTGTGCGGATGATCTCTACCCGTACGATCGGATATGACCATGTGGACATCGCAGCAGCGGAACGCATTGGCATGCATGTGAGTAATGTATCCTATTCACCGGAATGTGTGGCGGACTATACGGTCATGCTGATGCTCATGTCGATCCGCAAAATGAAGAGGATCATGCAGAGAGAGGAGATCAATGATTTCTCACTTCCGGGGATACAGGGCCGGGAACTGCCGAACTTCACGGTGGGAGTTCTGGGAACAGGCAGGATCGGGCGGGCTGTGATCCGCGACTTGTCGGGATTCGGCTGTAAGATCTATGCTTATGACAAATATGAAAATGATGCGGTGAAAGAACATGCGCAGTATGCAGAGCTGGATACAATCTACAGGGAGTGTGACCTTATCACCCTGCACATGCCTTTGCTTGAGGACAACTTTCATCTGATCGATGGAGATGCCATTGCGAAGATGAAAGACGGCGTTGTCATCGTCAATACGGCGAGAGGCGGGCTGATCGACACGAAAGCTCTGATCGATGGCATCGAGTCGGGAAAGATCAGTGCGGCAGGTCTGGATGTGATCGAGGACGAGTTCGGCATGTACTATTATGACAGAAAATCTGATGTTCTGAGCAAACGGGATCTGTATATTTTGAGAGGGTTCCCGAATGTGATCGTTACGCCGCATATGGCGTTTTACACGGATCAGGCGGTGAGTGATATGGTGAAAAATTCGATTCTCAGCTGTATGTATCACGCCGAAGGAAAAGAAGATCCCTGGGCGGTTGTCTGATCGGCGATAATATTGAATATGCTGGTCCCGGATGAACTGGATCTCCAGCTGATTTGGAAAAAGGGCAGGTGACTGCTCTTTTTCTATAGGCGACAGGATTCTTCCTTTTTTTTGATCTGACAGTGGTATACTGTGGCAAACTTATGAAAAAGGAGGAACATGATGACAAAAAAGAAAAAGATCATTCTGATCACGGGAATATTGGCTGTAATCATCGCAGCCGGAGTTTCTGCAGGTATTTATCTGTATATCAACCGGTTTGATGCGGCGGAATATGTACAGGCAGTCCTGGACACATCTTACAAAAATGAGACGGATCAATATGTGG
>DYCJ01000159.1:0-1853 GCA_019418195.1 Clostridiales bacterium
GATATGGACAATAAGATACATGACATGACGACAGGCAGCCCGGTCAAACTGATCATACGGTTTATGATTCCGATGTTTCTGGGCAATGTCTTTCAGCAGTTTTATAATATAGCAGATTCTATCGTAGCAGGGCAGTTCATCGGAGTGACCGCTCTGGCGGCGATCGGAAGCACAGGCTCACTGATGTTTTTTGTGACCGGATGGCTCAACGGACTGAGCAGCGGTTTCGCGATTCTCGTATCCCAGTGGTTCGGGGCAAAGCAGTATGACAGGATGCGCCACTACGTGGCAATGTCGATATACCTGGCTGCGGCATTTGCCATTCTCATGACAGTCGGCCTGCTGATCGCGAACGAGCCGATCCTGCGACTTATGAACTATTCGGATGACATCATGCCGGATGTAAAGCTGTATATGGGGATCATTTACGCAGGATTGATTGTTACTGCAGCGTACAATTCTCTGGCTGCTTTTTTAAGGGCGCTGGGTGATTCCAAATCGCCGCTGTATTTTCTGATCATCTCTGCAGCAATCAATGTGGTGCTGGATATCGTATTCATTGTTGTATTCGGAATGGGCGTGGAAGGCTGTGCATATGCGACCGTGATCGCACAGGGAATCTCAGCCCTGCTCTGTTTTATTTACATACTGAAGCGTTTCCCGATCCTGCACCTGAAACGGGAAGATTTTAAGATCAGTTTTGAAAGCTTCAGAAGACTTCTGGCACTTGGCATCCCCATGGGATTACAGTTTTCTATCACGGCTATCGGTACGATCATAGTACAGGGGGCAGTGAATATATATGGAGAGATCTACATGGCAGGCTTCTCTGCGGCAGGAAAGCTGCAGAACCTGATCGCAACAGTATTTACAGCGTTTGGCGCAACGATCGCTACGTACGTGGGGCAGAACCGGGGTGCGGGAAAGATGGACCGGGTAAAACAGGGAGTACGATGCACCCAGATCATGATCCTCATATGGAGTGTTGTCCTTATGGTGGTTATGTATTTTGGCGGCAAATATATGACATGGCTGTTCATCAGCCCGTCAGAGACGGAAGTGGTGAATGCTTCCGTGACATATTTCCACACGGTATTCTGGTGCTATCCGTTCCTTGGCAGTATCTTCCTTTACAGAAATACACTGCAGGGAATGGGATACGGACTTGTGCCGATGCTGGGAGGTATCTTCGAGCTTGTGGCAAGAAGTGCCATAGTCATGATCGTGGCCGGGCACACAAGCTTCGCAGGTGTATGCCTTTCAGATCCGGCGGCATGGATCGCGGCCCTGATTCCGCTTGTACCATACTATTTCTATAAGATGCACAAGTTTGGCAACAGTTCAGCCATCGCGGAGGGCAGGAGCTGATTTATGCCCTTGTAACAGAAAAATTGATAGAAAATGATGGCTCCCCTCCGTATGCCGGGACAAGCACCCGGTTCTGACTCCATGTATCCGGGCGAAGCTCATATCCGTCATATTCGACTGTACAGATGATAGTCACTCCGGCTTCGGATATCGTGAATCCGGAGAAGCTGTCGCCATTTGCCTTGATCTGTGCATAGATAAGAGAGGGTGCGGCAGGCAGCAAATGGTAGCTGTCCTGCGCGCACAGAAAGGCAAGGGCGGAGACTGCCATCAGATCACCGTATGATGCAATCGTTACATCCTCATTTTCATAGGATGCAGAAAAATTTAGACCGTTCATTACACCGTCTTCTACTGTGTAATCAAGCGGCGGAAGTTCTGCATAGTTCACTGAAGTCCCGGTGACATAAGGGGTTCCCGGCATCTTTTCCCATTCCCCGTCTTTGTTCAGGATCAGGCGGGAATCATCCATCATAATTCCGTAA
>DYCJ01000159.1:1863-5908 GCA_019418195.1 Clostridiales bacterium
GCGTACTGCTCAACGGTAAGATTCCCTCTGTTCTGCGGAAGGGCGCCGGCCTGCCATACAAGAATGAGGGATAGTGTGTTGATTAGGGTCAGGCTGACAAGTGAAACAGATACTTTCAGCGGAATATATTTGTCGTTCAGCCAGAGCAGAGTTTCCTGCTCCCAGTCGAGTATTTCCCCGTCTTTGCATGCTCTGTAAGACTTATACGTCCGTATGATCCAGTATACGGGAAGATTGAACCCGCAGCCTTTTTTCAGTACAGTCCACGTCCGGTGAAGTGCTTCGCCGTGTGTCAGCCGTGCTCCTGTTTCTGCAGTCACACGCAGACCAAACAGGAACTTGCCCGGCGTTGTTCCGAACCGGGAGAGCATAAATGGCTCTGCCAGAAGAAAAATACAGTTATATGCAACGATATCTGCAGCAAGACCGGCGAGTCCCGTCTCCATAATATTGATGTGAAGGACGAGGGACAGAAACATATTCCACAGGATCATATATATGGCTTTATCTATACTCCGCGCAAAGTATCTGACCCACGGCGAAGTTACTTTCGGCAGAGTATCCTCCTTCAATTCTGAGGATGGTTCTGCATCTGAAGTGGCAAGGAGATCCAGATAGTATTGTGCGTCAAAGCTGCTGTAAACAGCCTGATCCTTACAGAGCTGCTCGCAGATTTCTATGGAATGCCCAAGAGACTGCTGTTCCTTTTTCAAAGTCATGAGGTGTCGGATCAGCAGTCCGGAAAGCTCCTGCTCATTTCGGTTTAATGATTTGATATCTTCCAGACTGAGATGGACGGTGCGAAGAAGCCGGACACGCTTTAAGACACTTAGGTCTTCCTCGGAATAATTCCTGTATCCGTTTGAATTTCTCTCGGGCGTGATAAGTCCCTCTTTTTCATAAAATCTGATATTGGCTCTCGTCATGCCGGAGAGTTCTTCGATTTCTCTGATCGTCATGGGTGACATTCCCCTTTCATTGCGCCGGATAGACTTGCCTTTGTCCGGCTATTGTTTGTATAGAGTATACGGTGTAAAGCGGGTTTACAGTCAAGCGGAGAATTGTTAAATCTATGTATAGATACAACGCAGCTTATAAGGAAATAAACGATGTAATCCTCAGAATGCATGAAAATGACTGTAGAATACATAGACAGATATGATATAATGATTATAGATTTGTGTCATTCGATGAGCGACATTAAAATAAAGGAGCAGTCATGATCGTTTCAGGGAAGAATTCATCTAAGGTAAGGAAAATTTATAAAGAACGCAGTGAGAAAGCTATCGAATATGCCCGCCGGCAGATTGAAAAATCACCGGTGGCTCCTTATGTGTCGAAATTGTATTTGTATGGGAGCTGCGTGAGAGAGGAACAGACTTATCAGAGCGATGTAGATCTGATGTTGGAATTAAAACCGACATTTGATATCAATAGGCTCAGGGATGAGATCATCCTCCTGAAAAGCCGCGTGAATCCGGGACAGTTGGATATGCCCGAAGTGGATTTAAAAGTTGTGATAGGTGATGAATGGAAAGACGAGCATACGCTTTATTTTGAAAATATAAAAAAGGAAGGGAGAGACATATGGCAGGACGAATGAATACTTATGCAGAATTTGCCGAAAATGATTATAAATTTTTCAGACAGTCGTATGACAGCGGAAATAAAGGATCAGCGCTTGCCGCTTTAGGACAGAGTATATGTGAGAGATATTTGAAACATCTTGTTTCTGAATGTGCTCATCCGGAAAATGAATCTGAAGCAGCATCCAAGGAAAGTGTTTTACGGACACACAGTCTGAGGAGACTGATGCGCTATATATCAGGCGACATGGGCATTGATATTCCGGATGAAACGGAGAGCGCATTAGACCGGATCGATGGATTTTATTTTACAACCCGATATCCGGGGGATGACAGCTTTATTCCCACAGAGAGGGATATTGACAGAGCAGATAAAGCAGTGCGTCTGTGTCGGGACTTTGTCTTCCAGACAACGAGTGAGATTGAACAGAAATAATACAGAAGATAAGGAGTGAACATTATGTCTTTACAATCATTAAGTTTCCGTCTGATGGCCGGTCATTCAGATGCGAAAAGAGACCGCGGGCTTAATGCTGCACCGGACGATATTCTGAGGATTAATGATATCCCCTACGGCCCGGACGTGAAGTGGAATACTCTGGATGTGTACAGGCCGAGAAATTTAAAAGGGAAACTGCCGGTCATTGTAAATGTCCACGGCGGCGGATATGTATACGGAAGTACGAAGCAGTATCAGTTTTACTGCATGGATCTGGCGCGGAGAGGCTTTGCAGTGGTCAGTTTTAATTATCATCTGGCGCCGAAATTTAAATTTCCCACGCCCATTTTTGATCTGAATCTTGTGATGGAATGGATATGTAAGAAAGCCGACATTCACGGCTTTGACACAGACAGAGTGGCGCTGGTCGGTGACTCTGCCGGAGCGCAGATTACCAGTCAGTATGCAGTGATCTGCAGCAATCCGGAATATGCGGAAGTGATGGAAGTGACGCCTCCTGATTTCAGACTGAGAGCAGTAGGACTTAACTGTGGTATGTATGATCTGAGAAAGCGGGCATCTGAAATCTCGGAGAATAAGCTGATGATAGATTATTTCACGGAGCATCCGTCTGTGTACGGAAAGAAGCTGGATGTGCTCGATTATGTGACGGAGAAGTTTCCGCCTGCTTATCTGCTTACGGCGAAAGGTGATTTCCTTGTGGATCAGTGTGAACCAATGGCGCGTCTGCTCATGGAGAAAGGAGTTCCATGCAAGTATAAAATCTATGGAGATGAAAATACAGGCCATGTATTTCATATAGATGTGCGTTCAGATTTGGCACGACAGGCAAATAATGATGAGATTGCATTTATAAAAACATACATATGATATCGACTATAAAAACTTTATTCTTCAGGATTTAGGAGGAGAAGATCATGGCAGAAAAGAAACAAATTCCGGGAACAGGAGGAGATTATTATATTCCCTATGAAGAGAGGATAGGGGAGGAATCCGTTGTATATTTCACACGGGACTTGTCGGCAGAGGGACTGCGCAGGATCTTTCAGCGTGTGAGCGGAAACATTACGGGGAAGACGGGAATCAAGCTTCATACCGGTGAGCCTCACGGGCCGAATATCATTCCCCGCACGTGGGTCAAAGAACTGATCGAAAAAGATCTTCCCGGTGCCTCTATAGTAGAGACAAATTCCTACTATGAAGGCGGACGCTATACGACAGAGCAGCACAGGGAGACTCTGAAAGTAAACGGCTGGACATTCTGCCCTGTGGATATCATGGACGCAGAGGGAACTGTGGCACTTCCGGTAAAAGGCGGAAAATGGTTTACAGAGATGTACATGGGAAAGGATATCCTTGATTATGATTCGCTGTTTGTACTGACTCACTTTAAGGGACATTCTAAGGGCGGCTTCGGCGGTTCTGACAAGAATATCGGTATCGGATGCGCAGACGGGCGGATCGGCAAGATGATGAACCACACAACTCCGGGATCTGATGATATGTGGGATATTTCGGATGAAGAATTTATGGAGAGAATGACAGAATCTGCCAAGGCTGTGGTCGACCATTTCGGTGAGCATATCAGTTATGTAAACGTTATGCGGAATATGTCAGTGTCCTGCGACTGCGAGGGTACCGCTGCCGAGCCTGTCGTCACGCCGAATGTAGGGATCCTGGCTTCTCTTGATATTCTTGCTATTGACCAGGCGTCTGTTGATCTTGTGTACGCCATGAAAGAAGAGGACCGCCATGCTCTGGTAGAAAGAATCGAATCCCGTCACGGGCTCAGACAGCTGACATATATGAAGGAGCTGCAGATGGGAAATGACAGATATCATCTGATCGACATTGATCATGGCGATAAAGAGATCACACCTGTGGAAGCGGTAAGGGACGTCGTCCCGTTTAAAGAATAAAGTATATCAGATGTGGGATGACTCCCGCCTCCATAGGCGGTGAGTAACCAATCAGTATCAGTGGCGGGTGTCAATCCCCC